>RGNC01000108.1 GCA_010029175.1 Synechococcaceae bacterium WB8_1B_136
CAGGACCGCTTCGACGGAACGCGGGTGAGCGTGAGCTCCGTGCGGGCGGCCACGGTGACGCCCGCGCTGGGGCGGATCCTGGCCAAGCGGGGCAGCAAGTCGCTCACGATCGCAATCGAAAGCGGCAGCGAACGCATGCGCCAGGTGGTGAACAAGAAGCTGGCCACCGAGGAGATTTATGCCGCCGCCCGCTATGCCAAGGAAGGCGGCCTCACGGGTCTGAAGCTCTACGGCATGGTGGGCCTGCCCACGGAGCAGGACGCCGATGTGGAGGCCACCGCCCAGCTGCTGCTGGATCTGAAGAAAGCCACCCCGGGCCTGCGGCTGAGCCTGGGGGTGAGCACCTTCGTGCCCAAGGCCCACACGCCATTTCAGTGGCAAGGGGTGCGGCCCGAAGCCGACAAGCGCCTCAAGCTGCTGGCCAAGCGCCTCAAGCCCAAGGGCATCGAGCTGCGCCCCGAGAGCTACGGCTGGAGCGTGATTCAGGCCCTGCTGTCCCGCAGCGATCGCCGCCTGGCCCCGGTGATCGCCGCCGCCCGCGGCAGCCACGAGAGCCTGGGGGGCTGGAAGCAGGCCTACCGCACCGCAGCAACCTGCGCCCCCACCGCCAGCGGGCCCGCCCTACCCACACCGCCCGCCTGGGACGATGTGATTCACGGCAGCTGGAGCCCCGGGCGGGTGCTGCCGTGGGTCCACCTGGAGGGGCCTCTGCCTGAAGCGACGCTGGCCAACCACCTGGCGCTGGCAATCGCCAGCTGAGAGGTGCAGCAACCAGGAGGCGTTGATAACGTCTTGGAGTACCAGTACGCAGCAGATGGCAGCCTCGAAAAGCTCCAGCAGCTTCCTGGTGACAGCTGCACCCTCCTACCAGAACAGGGCTTCAACCCATCTGCTCAACCTGCAAGCCTCACCGCTGAGCACCGGCTGCAGGCCCTGCGCTCCTGCAGCACTCCCTGCTGCAGACAACATCACCGGCACCGCCACCAGCCGCGCCAGTTCCACATTCAGAGCCTCCTGCCCATCCCCAAGCGCTGGAACCGACGGCATCACCGGCGTGGCCCTGCAGGCAGCCCTGTCGATGCCATTCCTGAACATCGCCCCCGCCTCAGGCAACGCTTCTGGGACGGAACAACGTCAGCTATACATCATCTTTCTCGACAGTGATGCCCTTGGCGATCGCCCAGGCCTGGCCCAGTGCGTTCAACAGCTGCTCGGCGTCGATCCAGCAGAACAACTGCTTGACCATCTCAATGGCTTCACCGCCCGCCTGACCACCGCCCAGGCCCAACAACTGCAACGCAGCAAAGGCGTGCGCAACATCGAGACCGACAGCATCGTCACCCTGGCGCAGCCCTTCAGCGAAATGAAGATTCAGAGCACAGGCTCGATTGGCGCTACCGGACAAATAACTCCCTATGGCGCCCCGATGGTGTGGGGAAAAACCGATTATTCCAAGAGCATCAACAGCGGCAAATACGCCTTCGTGCTCGACACAGGCGTTTCAACGCAAACGAACGACCTGAATATCAACACCACTTACTCCAGGAACTTCACCAGCTCAAACTCCAGAGACTGGACCGACTACCAGGGTCACGGAACCCATGTTGCGGGCACCATCGCCGCCATCAACGACGGCGATGGCGTGGTCGGCGTTGCCCCCGGAGCCAACATCATCTCAATCCGAGTCTTGGATCGCAACGGCTCAGGGCAGACCAGCTGGATTGTCAATGGCATCAACTACGCTGCCGGGCTGGTGAAATCGGGAGCTTTCAGCACGATCAACCCATCCAATCTGGTGGCCAACATAAGCCTGGGGGGCGGTCTGAACAGCACCCTGGACAATGCCCTTCGAGCCGCCGCCAGCCCTGATAGCCGTGGTCGCTATCTGCGCTTTGCGATCGCCGCCGGCAATTCCGGCGCCGATGTGGACAACTCCAGCCCAGCCAACACCGGAGATGCCGCCAACATCTACACGGTTTCAGCCGTGGATGGAACCAACACCATGGCCTCCTGGTCGAACTACGACAACCTCGGCGATTCCATCGATGATTGTGACTTCTCGGCTCCAGGCGTTGGCATCGTCTCCCTTGGCATGTCGGCCGGCAGCCTGATCAGCATGAGTGGCACATCCATGGCGGCACCGCATGTGGCTGGGGCCCTGCTGATGGGCACCCCACTGGCAGGGCCACTCTCCTCACCAGTGATCAGTGGGGCCTCAGGGGATCCCTTCGCGCTCCTCTCCTGATGAGGGGCAGGCTTGGCCGGGGCGGGCTTGGCCAGCCACTGGGAACGCTGGATCAAGCCCAGCGGCGCAGCCCCGCCAGCAGAATCCAGCCCGCGATGTTCACGCGGCTGTCGTACATGGGGATGTCGGTGGCGTGCAGGGCCACCATCACCAGGGCAGCCGCCGGCCATGCCCTGACGGGCAGCGCGGATGAGCAGCCACAGCACGAGGCCCACCAGCAGCACCGCCACGGGCAAGCCATGGCTCATGGCCAGATCGATGGCGATGTTGTGGGGATGGCCATGCCAGAACCCCGTGCGCAGGGGATAGATCACGCTGAAGGCCGCCGCGCCCCAGCCCAACCAGGGCCGTTCGGCGATCAGGCCCACCGCCACGCTCCACTGGCTCAAGCGGGTGATCGCCAGCGGGCGCTGGCCGTGGGAGTTGAAGTCGTTGAGGCGCCCCCAGATCGCCTGGGGCACCAGGGCGCGGGCGGGATCCTGCACCAGGGCCGGCACGCCGGGCAGGCTCGCCAGCACCACCGGCAGCACCGCCAGCAGCAGCAACGGCAGCAACCACAGCCAGCTCGCGGGCCCGGCCACGATCGGCACGGCCAGCAGCAGTGCCCCCCAGGCATTGCGGGAATCGGTGAGGTAGAGGGCAGCCACCTGGGCCGCCACCAAGAGAAGCACCACCAGCAGCTCCAGGGCCGAGCGCTCCAGCCGTTGCTGCCAGCGCCGGAAACAGGCCAGGAACGCCGCCAGCAACAGCGGCCAGGTGAGGGCCAGCCAGGCGGCCGTGATGTTGGCGTAATCGAACAGGCCAGCCAGCCGATCAGGCGGGTTCCCCCCCTGTTTCACATGCCAGATGATCAGGCCGCCGAGAATCTGCCACGGACCACTCCATCCCAGGAACAGCTGGCCCAGGCCCGTGACGACCACCGGCACCGTGCCCGCCACCAGCCACAGCGCCACGCGCCGGCGGGCCGCTGCCGTGGCCAGATAGGGCTGAAAGCCCCAGAAGCCCCAGAAGAAGGGCAGCCAGTTGAACAGCCCCACCCAGGCCAGCCAGGGCTGATAGCCGCCGATGGGGGAAGCCACCAGGGCACCCAGCACCATCAACAGGCCCGCCGCCAGCAGCAGCAGATTCACCCGGTCGTGGCGCCAGGGCTGCCGCCCTCGACTGCCCAGCACCAGGGCCACCAGCAACAGCAGCGCGGCGATCAAGGCGCTGGAGGCCAGGGCAAACACGCCCAATTGAAAGCAGCGCCAGCCCAGGGGCTGGGCGCCGTCCGGTCGCTGCCCATCGAGCCGGCGGCCCAACCCAGCGCCCAGGCGGGCGATGGCCGTGGTGCTGGGCGTGCTCACTCGAACACCGCCGTGCGGCCCCGATACACCATCACCTGCCGCTTGAGGTGAAGGCGCACGGCCCGGGCCAGGGCCAGGCGCTCGGTGTCGCGGCCCTTGCGGATCAGATCCTCCACCTCATCGCGGTGGCTCACCGACACGGTGGACTGGGCAATGATCGGCCCGCCATCGAGCTCCTCGGTCACGTAGTGACCGGTGGCCCCGATCAGCTTCACCCCCCGCTCCCAGGCCCGGTGATAGGGCTGCGCCCCCTTGAAGGCCGGCAGGAAGGAGTGATGGATGTTGATCACCTTGTGGAAGGCATCGGGGGGATCAAAGGCGGCCAGAAAGCGCGGTGTGAGCACCTGCATGTACTTGGCCAGGATCACCAACTCGATGCCGTGCTCCGCCAGCAGCTCCAGGTGGCGCGCCTCCGCTTCCTCGCGGTTGGCGGCAGCAATCGGCACGTGCTCGAATCGGGCCCCGAACTCTTCGGCGATCGGGCCGAGGTCGGGGTGATTGGCGATCACCAGCGGCACCTGCATCGGCAGCTCACCGGTGCGCGTGCGCCAGAGCAGATCCAGCAGGCAGTGGTCCTGCTTGCTCACGAAGATCGCCACCGCCGGGCGGGTGTCGGAGAAGTTCACCCTGTATTCCCCCCCGAGCCGCTCCGCCAGGGCCGCGGCCGTGGGGCAGATCGCCTCGCGCGGCAGGCCAAAACCCTCCAGCTGCCACTCGATGCGGCTGAGAAACAGGCCGGCACCCTGATCGCTGTGGTGATCGGCGTGCACGATGTTGCCGCCGTTGGCCGCCACCCAACCGGAGAGCTCCCGCACCAGCCCCGGCTGATCCGGGCAGATCATCTGCAGGATGGCGGTGGGTGCCGTCATGGCGGGGTGTGGCCCTCACTGCTGGCATTGTGCCGGCCAGCTCAACGCTCGAGCCGGAACCCCCCACGGGTTGCAGTCCTCGCGCAAGGCGCTCCCCCCGGAAAAGCCCTGGGTAAAGTCCCACAAGCCAGCTTTTTGCCCATGGCCGCCCAGCCCCTGTCCGCGCTGCTCCCCCAGCTCTCCACCATGCTGCGGCGCCTGGCGCTGTTGAGCCTGGCGGTGGTGCTGAGTTTCGGCCTGGCGGCCTGTGATGGCGGCAAGGCCCGCGCCGCCACCCTCAGCGCCGACGACATTGCCGTGATCGAGCGCCAGGCCGAGGGCTTCCTGGCCGCCCGCGACCGGTTGCCGGAACTGGCCACCCTGGTGAACGAGAAGGACTGGACCTTCACCCGCAACCTGATCCACGGCCCGATGCAGGAAGTGGGCCGGGAGATGCTCTACATCAACCAGCGGCTGCTGCCGGCCGATCGCCCCGAGGCCAACAAGCGCGCCGACGCCCTCAAGGCGGCCCTGGCGGATCTCGATGAGGCCGCCCGCCTGCAGGACGGCGACAAGCTGCGCAAGGCCTACATCCAGGTGGCCAGCGGCTTCGGTCTGTACGCCCAGGTTCTTCCCGCCCAGGTCCAGGCGGACCTCAAGCAGAGCTGATCCCTCGCTCTCCCTCCACCGCCGAGACCCCCATCTCCGGCTCCCCTTCCCAGACCCATCACCCCCAGTCGGTCGTTGTGATCGGCGCCGGGGTGGTGGGTTGTTCCGTCGCCTGGTGGCTGCAGAGCCGCGGGCACGCCGTGAGCCTGGTGGATCCCCGCGGCCAGGGCCCCCAGGCTGAGGGCGCCGGCAGCAGTGCCGCCCTCGGCCTGCTGATGGCCCAGGTGTATCGCCGCTCCAGCGGCCGCGGCTGGCGGCTGCGGCAGCGCTCCCACAGCCTCTGGCAGCAGTGGCGCCAGCAGCTGCGCGAGCGCGGCCACACAATTCCCTGGCGCGCTGGCCTGCTGCAACTGGCCCGGGATGCCCAGGAGCTCGCAGCCCAGAGCCACGTGGCGGCGGAACGCCGGCGCCAGGGCATCGAGCTGCAGCTGCTTGATCAGCACGACCTGGCGGCCCTGCGACCGGCCATCCCATCCTGCGCGGTGGGCGGTCTGCTTTCGCCCCAGGACGGGCAGCTGGATCCGGTGCCCGCCATGGCGGCCCTGCGGGCCGATGGCCTGCAACTCGGCATGGAGCTGCTGGCGGATCGGGTGGTGGGCCTGGAACGCCGGGACAACCCCAGCCGGGGCCGCTGGCGGCTGCAGCTGGCGGGACAGCAAACCCTGGAGACAGCCTGGGTGGTGGTGTGTGCCGGCCTGGGCAGCCCGATGCTGCTGGAGCCCCTGGGCCACAGCCGGCCCCAGAGCCCGGTGCTGGGCCAAGCCCTGGAACTGCAACTGCCCGACGGAACGCCGGATCCCTGCCTCTGGCCCGGTTCGATCAGCTGGGGCGGGGTGAATCTGGTGCCGAGACCCGGCGGCCGGCTGTGGCTGGGGGCCACTCTGGAACCCGATGGGGCCGATGGCCGCCCGGATCCCGCCAGCCGCGCCGCCGCCCTGGAGCAGCTGCGACACCTGGGCGGCAGCGCACCCGATTGGCTGGAGCAGGCCAGGCCGCTGCGGCAGTGGCAGGGGCTGAGGGCCCGCCCCGAGGGCCGGCCGGCACCCCTGTTGGAGCAGCTGGAACCCGGCTTGCTGCTCGTTTCGGGCCACTACCGCAATGGCGTGCTGCTGGCGCCGGCCAGCGCCGAATGGGCGGCCTCAGTGATCGAGGCCGCCACCTGACCCCGCTTCGGCCGCGAGGGGCCACTCAGCTCACTTTGTCTCGGTGAACTCGGCGTCGATCACGTCGTCGCCGGCCGCAGCGGAGCTGGCACCGGCGCCATCACCACCGGGGGCTGCGGCTCCGTTGGCTCCTGCCTGCTGGTACACGGCGGCACCGGCGGCGTAGAGGGCCTGCTGGAGTTGCTCCAGGGTGGTCTTGATGGTGTCGTAGTCCTCCTTCTCAATCGCCTCCTTGAGGGTCTTGGAGAAGCCCTCCACCTTGGCCTTGTCCTCGGCGCCCACCTTGTCGCCCAGTTCGCCCAGCTGCTTCTCCGCCTGGTACACCAGGGTTTCCGCCTGGTTCTTCAGGTCGATGCGCTCGCGCTTCTCCTTATCGGCGGCAGCGTTGGCCTCGGCATCCTTCACCATCTTCTCCACCTCGTTCTCACTGAGGGTGGAGGCGCCGGTGATCGAGATGCTCTGCTCCTTGCCGCTGCCCTTGTCCTTGGCGGTCACGCTGAGGATGCCGTTGGCGTCGATGTCGAAGGTGACTTCGATCTG
>RGNC01000109.1 GCA_010029175.1 Synechococcaceae bacterium WB8_1B_136
CACCGTGCCGATCGGCACCGGTGAGGCCTGGATGATCGCGGTGCGGACCTCATCGAGGTTGACGCCACCGGTGGAGAGATCCATCACCGTGTCGGCGCCGTACTTCACCGCCAGCTCGAGCTTCTTGAGCTCTTCGCTCACATCGCTGGCGTTGGGCGAAGCGCCGATATTGGCGTTCACCTTGCACTTGGAGGCGATGCCGATCGCCATCGGCTCCAGGTTGGGGTGGTTGATGTTGGCCGGGATGATCATGCGGCCCCGCGCCACCTCCTCCATCACCAGCGATTCGGGCAGGTTTTCGCGCTTGGCCACATGGGCCATCTCCTCGGTGACCACCCCCTGGCGGGCGTAGTGGAGTTGCGACACGTTGGCTTGGCCTTGGCGCTTCTCGATCCAGGCGCTGCGCATGGGGGCTATGGCGGAGTACGGAGACGGAACTGCGACCGCAATGGCCGCGCTGGGGTCCGGATGCCGAGTTCGATTCCACTTCCCTGCGCCGGCATGACCCGGATCAGGTTCGGAGGGTGTGATCTCAGCCCGAGGGTCAGCGGCTGAAACAACCGGCGACCGGGCACCCCTAGTGACTTTGGAAACCTAGCAAGGCCGAAATGGGGCCGGCTGCAGAGTGGCTCAGCCCTGCAGCCCATTCAGCGCCGCGGCCACCACCCGGTGGTCGCTGTCGTGCTGGAGGGCCACCAGTTCAGCGCGGGCCTGCTGAGCCCAGGGGGGGCTGCCGGCTGCCGCGCCATCGCGCACCAGCCGGCCCAGGATCTCGGCGCCGCCCACCCGCACGGTGCCATCGCCATCCGCGATGGCCAGGCGGGCCAGCTGCAGCAGATCTGCGGCGGGCATCTCAGGATGCTCCGCCACCGCCGAGAGGATGCTGCATCGCACCAGCCACTGGCTGTCGCGCTCGAAGACCGCCAGCAGCAGCGGCCAGGCCCGCTGCAGCGAATGGCTCACCAGGGCATTGGCGGCCTCCGCCCGCACGTTGGCGTCGTCGTCGCCATGCAAGGCCTGCACCAGCGCCTGCCAGCCGGCCGGGGTGGGCTTCATGCCCAGGCCGGCGCAGCTGAGGGAGCGCACCATGAAGGCGCTCTGCTCCAGGCCCAGCAGCAGCAGCGGTTCCGCCTGCTCTGGGGTGGCCTCCCGCAGGGCCGCCAGGGCGGGCATCGAGCGGCTGGGGTCGCCGGAGGCGATGGCAGCGCGCAGCGCGTCGAGATCCATGGCGCCACTCTGCTGCAGCGGCGGATCAGGCGTCGTGCTGGCGCTCCCGCAGGGCCGCCAACAGGGCGCGTCGGCGCCGGCGCCAGCTCCAGGCGCTCTGGACCTGCAAGCCGATGCCGATGGCCAGGGCGGGAATGGCCTGCAGCCGATCCGAGCCCTGGCGCAACACCAGTCCCAGCAGCCCGAGCAGGATCAACAGTGGCGTGGAGAGCGCCAGCAGGTCGCGGCCGCTGCGGGGCCCCCTCATGGGCCAGGCACCGCCGCAAGCTCAGCCCGCCGCCGCATCCAGCGCAACAGGCTGAGGCTGAGCACCCGGATCCCCACCGCCAGACAGCCCTCATCGGGGTTGAAGCTGTTGCTGTGCAGGGGACTGCACCCCTCCGGCCCCGCCACCCCGAGCCGGAACATCGTGGCGGGCGTGCCCTGCTGCAACTGGGCGAAATCCTCGGCGCCGAGGGAGGTCTGCTCCAGCCAGCGCACCTGGGCCTGACCCAGCAGCTCCGCCGCCACATCCGCCACCAGCTGGGTGAGCGCCGGATCGTTGTGCACCGGCGGTGAGATGCAGCGGTAGCGCACGCGAGCCTCACCGCCGTGGCCCTCACACAGGGCCTTCACCGTGTCTTCGATCCAGCCCGGCAGCTGTTCGTGCACCGCAAGATCCAGGCAGCGCACGGTGCCGAGCAGGCGCACATGGTCGGCGATCACATTGAAGGCCTTGCCCCCCTCGATCCGGCCGAAGCTCACCACCACCGGGTGCAGGGCATCGAGCCGGCGACTGATGGCCTCCTGCAGGCCACTCACCACCCGCGCCGCGATCCAGATGGCATCGGTGCTCTGGTGGGGCCGGGCGCCATGGCCCCCCTCCCCCAGCACTTCAACCTCCAACTCCCCCGCCGCCGCCGTGAGGCTGCCGCTGCGCACGCCGATGCTGCCCACCGGCAGGCTGGGGAACACATGCAGGCCAAACAGGGCCTCCACGCCCTCCATCGCCCCGTCGGCCAGCATCCAGACCGCCCCCTGGGCCGTTTCCTCCGCCGGCTGGAACAACAGCCGCACCCGGGCCGTGAGCTGATCGGCCAGGGGCGCCAGCAACCGCGCCACCCCCAGGCCCACGGTGGTGTGGATGTCATGGCCGCAGGCATGCATCAGCCCCTGATGGCGCGAGGCGAAGGCCAGGCCGGTGCGCTCCTCCACCGGCAGGGCGTCGAGGTCCACCCGCAGGGCCACAAGGGGTGCGGGGTGGCCGTGGGCATCGCGCTCGGGGCCCAGTTCCGCCACCACGCCCGTGCGGCCCACCCCCTCCCGCACCCGCCAGCCCAGGCCCCGCAGCTCTCCGGCCACCAGGGCCGCGCTCTGGTGCTCATTGCCGCTCAGCTCCGGGTGGGCGTGGAGATGGCGCCGCAGGGCGATCAGTTCGGGAAGCGCCGCCTGCAGCGCGGCAGCCAGAGCAGCCTCAAGATCGGCCTCCAAAGCGGCTGGGGTCATCGGCTGGCCAGGGCGAGGAAGTCCTCCAGAGCGTGCACAGGCTCGGGGGGCCAGCGCCGGATCTGCAGCAGCCATTCTGGCTGGCGGTAGCGGGGATCGAGGCCGGAGGCAGAGGCCCAGTGGCTCTCGGCCTCACCCACGGCGCCGCGGCGCCAGAGCAGGGCGGTGAGGGCGGCGCGAGCATCGGCAAACAGCGGATGGCGGCGAATCAACGCGCGCAGCTGCCGCTCAGCGGCCTCCAGATCCCCCAGCTGAAAGGCCGCCAGGGCAGCACTGGAGCGGGCCATGGCGAAACCGGGACGCGCCTCGGCGGCGGCGCTGAAGCTGGCCTGGGCCGCGGTCCAATCCCCCTGGGACCCCTGCACATTGCCCAGGTTGTAGAGGGCGGAGGCATCGGGACCCTGGCCCGCCTCGGCATCGCGCTCCAGAATCCAGCGGTAATCGGCCTCGGCGGCCTTCCACTGGCCCAGGGCCTCCTCGGCGGTGCCGCGGTTGAGGTGGGGATCGGGGTTATCGGGATCGAGGGCCATGGCCTGGCTCTGATCGGCGATGGCGGCCTCGGGATCGCCCAGGGCCAGGCGCACGTTGCCGCGGTTGCTCCAGGCGGCGGCATCGCCAGGGGCCTGCTCCAGCACCTGATCCCAGAGGGGCAGGGCCTCGGCAAACCGTCCCTCGCGGCTGGCGGCAAGGGCCTGCTCGAACAGCTGCTGATGGGTGCCAGCGGCGGTGGTTGCTGCGGCCGCAGCCTGAGGCGCCAGCAGCACCAGCTGCAGCACCACCAGCAGCGCCGCCAGCCAGCGGCTCATGCCGCCTCCGGCAGGGCAGCCAGCAGGTGGGCGCGGCCGGCCTCGGTGATCACCCGACCGCGGGGCGTGCGCTGCAGCAAGCCCTGCTGCAGCAGGAAGGGCTCCACCACCGCCTCCAGGGTGGCGGGGTCCTCGCCCAGGCCGGCGGCCAGGGTGTCGAGGCCCACCGGACCACCGCCATAGCCGTCCTGCAGCAACTGCAGCAGGCGCCGGTCGCTGGCATCGAGGCCGCGGCCATCCACCCGGTGCAGGCTCAGGGCCTGGTGCACCAGCTCGGCGCTCACCTGGCCATGGCCCCCCACGGCCGCCACATCCCGCACGCGCCGCAGCAGCCGGTTGGCGATGCGGGGCGTCCCGCGGCAGCGGCGGGCCACCTCCTGGGCCGCCGCCGGCTCCAGCTCAAGCTGCAGCAGCCCCGCGGCGCGCTGCACGATGGCCTGCAGATCTGCAAGGCCGTAGAACTCAAGGCGCTGGATCAGGCCGAAGCGATCCCGCAGGGGCGAACTCAACGAGCCAGCTCGAGTGGTGGCCCCCACCAGGGTGAAGGGTGCGATCGGCAGGCTGCGGGTGCGGGCCGTGGTGCCCTTGCCCACGGTGAGATCGAGGCGAAAGTCTTCCATGGCCGGATAGAGAATCTCCTCGGCCACCCGGTTGAGGCGGTGGATCTCATCGATGAACAGCAGCTCTCGCGGCTGCAGGTTCACCAGCAGACCCACGATGTCGCGCGGGCGCTCCAGGGCCGGAGCACTGGTGATGCGGCAGCGCACCCCCAGTTCCTCGGCCAGCACCAGGGCCATGGTGGTCTTGCCCAGGCCCGGCGGGCCGTAGAGCAACACGTGATCGAGGGCCTCCTCGCGGCTGCGGGTGGCCGCAATGGCAATGCCGAGCACCTGCTTGAGCTCGCTCTGGCCGATGTAGTCCGCCAGGCGCCGCGGCCGCAGCGAGTCTTCGCGCAGGATCGGCTCGTCTTGAGGCACGGCCTCAGGAGCCACCAGCGGGTTGCGGGGGGCAGGGGATCCCGAGGAGACAATCGCCATGCAGCGAGGGTACCGGGAGCTCCCTAGGGTCGGAAGATTCTGGGTGTGCTCACGGAGAGGCGATGGCGAAGGGCGGAGGCAAGAAGAGCGCCAAGGCCCTGCGCGATGCCGCCAACAAGCTGCTGGCGGACAACCGCTTCGCGCGCCACCAATACGAGATCCTCGAAACCCTGGAGTGCGGCATCGAGCTGCTGGGCACGGAGGTGAAGTCGATTCGGGCCGGCCAGGTGAACCTGCGCGATGGCTTCTGCCTGATCCGCAAGGGGGAACTTCAGCTGCACAACGTGCACATCTCCCCCCACAGCCACGCCGGCGCCTACTTCAACCACGACCCGCTGCGGGTGCGCAAACTGCTGGCCCACGGCCGCGAGATCGAGAAACTGCGGGTGGCGCTGGAGCAGAAGGGCCTCACCCTGATCCCCCTCAACCTGCACCTCAAAGGCTCCTGGATCAAGGCCACCATCGGCCTGGGCAAGGGCCGCAAACTGCACGACAAACGCCAGGAAGAGCGCCGCAAGCAGGACATCAAGGACGCCAAAGCCGCCATCGCCCGCCTTTGACGGCTGGGGACTGGGGACTGCGCCCATGCTCCTCGGCGCGCCTGCTGAATTCTGTACGAGCTGTACAGAATTCAGGACAGCAGCACAGGGCACAGGCCGCCGCCCCCGGTCCAGCCGATGCGGGGGGAGGGGAGGGAGATCACTGCATCAGCTGGTGAGCCCTCACCCCGACGCCACCCGCTCAGCTGGCGCTAGTTCGCCGGTGGCGGTGGGGCAGGCGGCGGCACCGCTCCGGGCTGCGCGGGGGAAGGCTGAGCCGGAGCTGCGCCCTCATCCGACCTGCCGGAACGGGACGGGGGAACGGCAGACGGCGGCGCAGCAGGGGTTGCTGGCGGACGCATCGCCGGCAAGTCAGGCGCCGGGTCGGCCCGCAGGGAGAGGGTGAGCAGGGCGGGGGCGACGCCGTCGTTGGTGATCAGCAGCTGCACCGGCGAGCGGTTCACCTGGCCGAGGCTCACCACCCGCAGGGGCCCGCGGGCCTCCAGCACGCCACCATCGGCCCCAAACACGGTCATCTGCATCAACGGCGAACCGTTCACCCCCAGCACCAACCGGCTGCCGTCAGGCAAGCGGATGGGGAACAGGCGGGCACCGCCGGCATCCACCGAGGCGGACACCACCTGGGTCTGCCCCAGACGCGCCTGAATCGCTTCGATGCGCACGTTGGCCAGGCCCTGCTCGGCAGCGGCATACCAGAGCTGCCGGAACGGTTCAGGGGGGATGTCGGCGGCGGAGCGCCCGGGCAACAGGTTCTGGGCGCTGCCCGACACCAGTTGCTGCACCACCTCGGCGCTCAGACCCTGGGCCACGAGGGCAGCCTGCCGCTTGCGCCAATCGGCCCCACTGAAGCCGCCCAGACGGGTGCGGATCTCCAGTGGCAGCTGCTCCACTCGGCTCAGCCATTCCTCCGCCAGCTCATTCCACACCTTGCGCAGGGGTGCGTCGTCGAGGGAGTCGCTGGGGAGGCGCCCGCCCCGCTCCGGGTACTGGGCCAGCAGGCTGGCATCCACCAGCTTGAGGAACCAGCCGCGATCGATCTGCAGGGCCCGCAGGCGGTTGAGCAGCTGTTGGCGTTGGTCGATCTCCGCTGGAGGCAAGCTGCTGGGCAACTGCAGCGCTGGCCCGGCATCGGTGCCGGAGGGCTTGCCACGGCTGAGCACCAACCAGCCCAGGGCCGTGCCCACCACGGCCGAGATCACCAGCGCCAGCACCACCGGCCACAGCCGTCCCTCGGCGGCCTCCTCCTTCACCTCCTGGCGGGAGCGGAGCGGCAGAACAGCGGCGGGGGCCGCGGCCGCAACCGGCAGGGGCGGCAGTTCGGGTTCGGGCGGTGCCGCCAGCGGCACCAGCACCACAGTGCGATCGGCGCGGGGCACAGGGCCGGTGCTGTCGGGCATCGGCAGCTCCTGGGCGGCCTGCAGAGCAGCAGCGGCCGAGGGGAAGCGGCGGCCGGGCTCTGCAGCCAGCATTCGCTCCAGCAGGGCCTGGAGCTGGGGCTCTCCCTCCAGGGCAGCGGGCCAGCGCCACTGCAGCGTGGTGGGATCCAGCAGCTGGGCAGGCTCTTCGCCGCTGAGCAGCACCAGGGCCACCACCCCGAGGCCGTAGAGGTCCATCCAGGGCTCAGCCCCATCGCCGCGGCCCAGCTCCGGAGCGCCGTAACCGGGGGTGACACCGTCGGCCGGGACCCCCTGACCCC
>RGNC01000110.1 GCA_010029175.1 Synechococcaceae bacterium WB8_1B_136
CCTACCACGACGTGGCAGAGCCGGGTGACGCCGTCAGCCGGGATTTTGCGATCACCCCCCGGCAGTTCGCGGATCAACTGGTCTGGTTGCGGCAGAACGGCTATCACCCCGTCTCCATCCAGCAGATCCTCCAGGCCCGATCCACAGGGGAGCCGCTGCCCGCCAACCCCGTGCTGATCAGCTTCGATGATGGCTACCGCAGTGTGTTCACCAACGTCTACCCGCTGCTGCAGCGCTATCAGGTGCCTGCGGTGGTGTCTGTGGTGGGCCGTTGGTTGGAGCCGCAGTCGGGCCCGGTGCAGTACGGCGATGGCAGCTTGGATCGCTCGGCTTTCCTCAGCTGGCCGCAGCTGCGGCAGATGCAGGCCTCCGGCCTTGTGGATGTGGCCAGCCACAGCTACGACCTGCACCGGGGCATCACGGGCAATCCCCAGGGCAACTCCGAGCCGGCGGCCACAACCCGGCAGTTCCTGGGCCGGGATGGCTACGAGAGCGAAGCCAGCTATCGCCAGCGCCTGCACGACGACCTGGCCCGCAACAGTGCGCTGATCCAGCGGCAGCTGGGCCGACGTCCTCGGGTGATCGCCTGGCCCTACGGCCGCTACAACGCTGTGGCCATCCGGGTGGCCGAACAACTCGGCATGCCCATCGGCCTCAGCCTCGACGATGGCGCCAACGCGGACCAACGCGGCCTGACAGCCCTGCGCCGCATCCTGGTGGGCCCTGAGCTGGCCAGTGTGAAGGCCTTGGCGCGGGAGCTCACCCTGCGGCGCCTCGATGCCGACGACAGCCTGCGGGCCGCCAAGGTGATGCACGTGGATCTCGATGCCATCTGTGATCCCGACCCCGCCCAGACCGAGCGCAATCTGCGCCTGCTGTTGGCCCGCATCGATGCCATGGGCGTGAACACGGTGTATCTGCAGGCGTTCGCCGATCCCGATGGCGATGGCACCGCCGACGCCCTCTATTTCCCGAACCGCTCTCTGCCGGTGCGGGCGGATTTGTTCAACCACGTGGCCTGGGAGATCCGCACCCGCACCCGCGTGCGGCGGCTCTATGCCTGGATGCCTGTGCTGGCCTTCGCGCTGCCGGCGGGGTCGCCGGCAGCCGCGGATCAGGTGATCACCCAGCCGAACCACAGTGGCCATGCCGCCATGGGATACCGGCGCCTCTCTCCCTTCTCAGCGCGGGCCATGGCGGTGGTGGAGAGCATCTATGCGGATCTGGGCCGGCGCGCCAGTTTCGATGGTGTGCTCTTCCACGACGACGTCACCCTCACTGACTACGAGGACGCCAGTCCTGCGGCCCTGCGTCAATACAAATCCTGGGGTCTGCCCACCGATCTGGCGCTCCTGCGCAAGAGCGATGCACTGCTGGGCCGCTGGACAACCTTGAAAACCCAGTATCTCGATCAGCTCACCATGCGCATGGCCGCCCGCCTGCGGCAAGACCAGCCCCAGCTGCGTACGGCACGCAATCTCTATGCCCAGGTGGTGCTCAATCCCCACGCGGAGGTGTGGTTCAGCCAGTCGTTGGATACAGCCGTGAAAACCTACGACTTCACCGCGATCGAGGCGATGCCGTTCATGGAGAAGGCCGAGGATCCAAGGGTGTTTCTGCGGCAGATGGTGGCCCGGGTGAGCCGCATTCCCGATGGTTTGCGGCATGTCGTGTTTGAGCTGCAGAGCACCGATTGGGCCCAGCGCCGCGACCTCCCCTCCAGCGAACTCGCTGGCCAGATGCAGGAGCTCTACGGCCTGGGTGTGCGCCATCTCGGCTACTACCCCGACAATCCGTTTCGCGGCACGCCGGAGGCTGCTGTGATCAGGCCTGTGCTCGATGCCCGGGCCAGCGCGCCATGATCCTGGCCCTGTGGGTGATGGTCTACCCCACCCTGATGGCTCTGCTGTGGATGGGGCTGGCCAGCCTGTTCGTCTGGCGGCGGGAGCGGCCTGATCGCTGGCGGGATGTGCCGGCCGAGGGATGCAGCCCCCTGCCCGTGAGCATCCTGATTCCCTGTTTCAACGAAGGGCCACTGCTGGAGGCCACGTTGCAGGCGGCCCTGGCTGTGGCCTGGCCCGACTTTGAGGTGATCGCCATCAATGACGGCAGTTGTGATAACACCGGATCCACGTTGAACGGTCTGGCTGAGCAGGATTCACGCCTGCGGGTGGTGCATCTCGCGAGCAATCAGGGCAAGGCCCTGGCCCTGAGGGCTGGTGCCCTGGTGGCCAAACATGAGTGGCTGATCTGCATCGATGCCGATGCCCTGTTGGATCGCCATGCCGTGGCCTGGATGATGCGCCATGTGCTCCACAACCCGCGGCTCGGTGCGGTCACGGGCAATCCGCGCATCCGCAACCGCAGCACCCTGCTGGGGCGTATTCAGGTGGGGGAGTTTTCGATGATCATCGGCCTGATCAAGCGGGCTCAGGCCATGCTCGGTGGCCTGTTCTGTGTGTCCGGCGTGATTGGCTGTTTTCGGCGCTCGGCATTGCATGCCGTGGGCTACTGGAGCTCCGAGTGCCTCACCGAAGACATCGCCCTCACCTGGAGCCTGCAGCGGGCGGGCTGGCAGGTGCTCTACGAACCCCACGCCCTGGTGTGGATTCTGATGCCCGAAACCTGGGCCGGCCTCTGGAAGCAGCGGTTGCGCTGGGCGGAGGGAGGGCTGCAGGTGCTGGGCCAGAACCTGGATCTGCTGCTGCGGCCGCGGCAATGGCGGTTGCTGCCGCTGTTGCTGGAGCCGCTGCTCAGCCTGGTGTGGGCCTATGGCCTGGGCCTGCTGCTGCTGGTTCAGCTCACCCAGTTGGGCCAGGCAACCCCATGGCCCTGGGGCGGTCAGCCCCTGCTGCAGATCGCGCTGCTGGTGTGTGTGCTGCAGTTCGCCCTGAGCTTCTGGTTCGATCGCCCCTACGACAGGGGACTCGGCCGGGTGGCGTTCTGGATGATCTGGTATCCGCTGGTGTTCTGGCTGGTCACCTGGCTGGCGTCGATCCTGGCCTTCCCCCGGCTGCTGCTGAGGCCGCGCCAGCAGCGAGCGCGCTGGATCAGTCCCGATCGGGGCCGGTGGCAGAGCTGAGCGGCATCCAGCGGTCTGGTCTTTTCGATTTCTGCCCTGTCGTTTGGAAGAGTGTGGCTGTCATCACCTCCGATCCGGCTGTGGACCATCCACCGATCATCGATCTGCGGTCGCAGTCAGGCGGCAGTCGCCGTTGGGTGGCACGGGCTCTCACCTCCGGCGCTTGGTTGGGCACCCTCACCGTTGCGGGCCCGCTGGCCTGGAAGGGGGCACTGATCGGCGTCGGCTGTGCGGCGCTGCTGCGTCGGCGTCTGCCAGCGCAGCGACGGCCCCCGCACCCCCGGGCGAACCCCTCCGCCCTTCAGCGGCCGCCTGCCGGTGCCTGCAGGATGGTGTCGCGCCGCGAGCTGGCGGCGGCGTTCCAATTGGATGAGGTGCTCCTGTTCCGCACCAGGCACGCCCGGATCTGCACGGTGGAACACGATCTGAAGGGCATGATCCTTGCGATCAACCCGCTTGATTCTCAACAGCAGGCCGCTGTATCGGCTCCCAATGCGCATTCTGTTGGCTGAAGATGATCCTCGCCTGGCGGAACCGCTGGTGGATTTTCTCCAGCTTGAGCAGCACGCTGTGGTCTGGCTGCAGAACGGCCAGCAGGCCCTTGAAGCCCTGTTGTGTGATCCCTTTGATCTCGCCTTGCTCGATTGGATGCTTCCCGGTTGCGATGGCCGACAGATCGTCGCCGAACTTCGCCGCCGCGGGCACTCCACTCTCGTGCTGATGATCACCGCCCGTGATGCGCTGGAGGATGTGGTGGCTGGGTTGCAAACCGGTGCAGACGACTATCTGGTGAAGCCATTTCGCATGGCCGAGCTGTCCGCCAGGATTCGATCGCTGGAGCGCCGCGCCGACCGTGGCTATCAGCCGAACGAACTCCTCTGGGGGGATCTGTGTTTTGACCCCATGGAGGCGCGGGTGTCCGTGGCCGGTGTGCCCTTGGCCCTCACCGCGAAGGAGATGCAGTTGCTGGATTGGTTCCTGCGGCGTCCTGGTCGATTGGTGAATCGCTCCATGCTGCTCGATCAGCTCTGGTCGATGGATGTGGAATCGGCTGAGGAAACGGTCAAAACTCACCTCAACAACCTGCGCCGCAAGTTGAAGGCCGCAGGCTGTGAGGATCCCATCGAAACGGTGCATGGCCTGGGCTATCGCCTGCGGGAGCCGCCCCGATGAGCTGGTTGTGGCAGCGCGGCGCCGCCGCCGTGCGGGCGCGGCCCAGCCTCCAGAGGCAGCAGCGTGAACTGTTTGTTCTCTACCTCGGCAGCCTCACCGTGGTGTTGCTGCTGGTGGCCTTGGTGGTGCGGAGCGCATTCCGAGAGAGTGAACTGGCCTCAACGCGCCGCGAGCTGATGTTGATTGCGGAGGATCTGGCCGCCCTGCCCATTCCTCCCCGCGGGGGTGAGAAGGATCTGCAGAAGAATCGCCGCGATTTCACCACAGCCCACCTGCAGGTGGAGTGGTTTTCCAGCCCCCGCCATCCGCCCGTTGCACGGCTCGGGGAACTGCGCAGCCTCGGAGCCCTGCCCCGCGAACATCCCGGCCAGCGGCGCTATTGGCAGCAAGGCGACGACTGGATTGCCCTGGTGGAGAGATCTCAGCTCGGTGCGGATGGCACGGCGGGTTGGTTGCGGATCAGCGCCGATCTCGACCCGATGGAAACCCGGCTGCGGCAGCTGGATCTCACCCTCGCCATCGCCTTGGTGCTGGCATTGCTGTTGAGTGCCTTGAGCTCCTGGGCCTTGACCCGTCATGCGGTGGCGCCGTTGGAGTGGAATCTGAAGCGTCTGCGTCAATTCAGCCTGGATGCATCCCATGAATTGCGGGGGCCCCTCGCCGCCATGGCGGCCAATGCCGATATGGGCTTGATCGAAGCTCGCAATGGGGCTGGATCACAGGGGCGACGGTTTGAAGCCATCGCGAGTGCAGTGGAGCAACTGCAGCAGCTGGTTGATGACTTGCTGCTGCTCGCCAAGCAGGATGAGCAGCCCACCATCCAGCCCGAGCGGGTGGATTTCTCGCAGTTGCTCACTCAGCAGGTTGCCATGCAACAGGATTTATTCCAGCAGAGTGAGCTCTCCCTGGAGGCTGAGATTGCCGATGGATTGTTTGTTTCGGGTTATTCGTTGATGCTCAGCCGCCTGATCCGCAACCTTCTGGACAACGCCAGGCGCTACACCCCCGCAGGAGGGGCTGTGCGGGTTGTGGCCCTGCGGGGAGCCGGTGTGGCGCGGGTGCGCATCATCGATACAGGTGTCGGCATCGCGGCGGATCAATTGCCCCTGGTTTTTGATCGCTTCTGGCGTGCCCAGGGCGATCGCAGTGATGGCGGCTCAGGGCTGGGCCTTGCCATCGCCTCCCGCATCTGTGGTGCCCATGGCGGCAGGATCCAGGTGAGCAGTGAACAGGGCCGTGGCAGCTGCTTCGAGCTGATCCTCCCGGTTTTGCGCGGCAGTTGAGGAGGAGCTGTCAGATCACGGAGATGCTTGAGGAAGCGATTGTCATGATGATGTCATTGAAATCACGGTCTGATCCGGATGCCACATTTAGGTCTTCGATTCCAATGGTTAAGCCCCGATCATTGGATCCAAAGCTTTGGAACTGAGAAAGGCCGCCTGGATTGGCTGCAGAATAGGATGAATAGATTTGTGTCTCGCTTCCATTGACAAGCAGAAGCAGACCATAATTCTTGGCTGGATTTAATGGCAGGCTGTTGATTACGGAGCCCTGTTTGTAATCCGGTAGTTCTGCGGCTGTCAGCAAGAGTCCATTCGACTTTGCATTGGCCAGTGCTGCTTGGAGATAACCAGCTGCTCCAGGTGCTAGTGCTGAGCCACCAGCAACAGAGACAGATCCGGTGATGGAATCAGCTTCATAAAAACCAATAGAGTTGTTGTAAGTGCCCAGCCGTTGCACCGTCAGAACAGGGCTGATGGACCCTGGATTGCTGGCTGTTCCCGTGCCTGAAAGCGTGAAGACGCCAGTAATATTGTCTGCATATGTAGCAGTAACGTTGTTGCCGTTTACTATCAGGCTTTTCAGTGCAAGAGCTTTGCCGTCGCGTGTCGCAACTGGTGTCCATGTTCCCGCTGAAACACTGGCAGTGGCGGCGCTTCCAAATGCTTTCCCCTCCGAGCTCTGCCAGGAGTTACCTGAGTAAATGGCGTCAAGAGTTAGTACGCCAGTATTTGCTGAATTGGCATTATTTAACAGGGTCACTGTATCTGTCCCATTGGTGAGACCAAAAGTGACTGCGTCACCAGCAGTATCGACTCTGCAAACTGAAAGATTTACGCTGGAGCTAAATGTGATAGATGTGGCTTCTCTTGTCTTGGTGACAGGGCCAGTCCAATTTCCATAATTGAGGGCGCTAACCGTTGAGGATGGTTTGAAGTTAATCAGGTAGGAGGAAGTGGGGTCGCCGTCGAAAGTGATGCTCACATTTCCTGGCGCAGGGCGAGTGGAAATTGAGAGTGATGCAACACCATTTGTCACTGTTCCTACACCAACCTTATTGCCCAGGGAGTCGACAACGCTGACTGTTCCATTCTGGGGTCTGGCAAATTTCTGTTGTTGTCCCAAGCCCGAATAGCCTGTGGTAATAGCTGTTGTAGCAATCAGATTTTGGGCAGCCGTTGAAGAGGGATCCAGTGTTACGCGCAACGAACCAA
>RGNC01000012.1 GCA_010029175.1 Synechococcaceae bacterium WB8_1B_136
GGTCGGCTCACGGGCAGCCCGGCGGCCTCCAGGGCCGCGGCGATCGCCGCGCTGGCGGGGACGAGCGCCACCAGCACCTCATTCGCCCCGAGGCTGGAGCCCAGACGGCGGCCGCTGGGGTCGAGGTCGGCCGGCTCCAGCAGGCCCTGCAGCAACAGATCCCCCAGCCAGGTGAGGCTCTGGGTCCACAGCAGCGGCACGTTGTCGTTGGCGATGCGTTGCTGGCTGCCGGGTTGGCGACGCTCCGCCTCGATCAGCGGCTCCGGCACCAGATACAGCTCCGGCAGCAGCGGCACACCTTCGATCTCCACCGCCAGCCTGGCCAGCTGCTCGCGCCAGCTCCAGGCCTCGCTCCAGCGCTCCTCGCAGCAGGCCGTGACCAGCTCGTAGGCGAGGAACAGGGGCCACTCGCACTCGATGTGCTCGAACTGGGCCAGCTCCTCGCGCTCGTAGTGCAGCCGGGTGTGGTCTTCCACCACGGTCTGATGGCCGTCGCGGCGGAAGCGCTTGTAGCCGTATGGCCCCCCCAGCTCGGTGCGGATCTTGGTGCGGGTGCGCTCCACCAGCCGTGCATCCTCCACGGCCCAGGCCGGGTAGCCGATCACCGACAGGCAGGCGGCATCCACCTCCTTGCTGGCGGATTCCCGCGGCAGCAGGCTGGTGAGGGCCCGGCGCAGGCGCACGATCGCGTCGTGGGGGATGTGCAGGCTGCAGCGGCCATCGCCGTGGGGACCGTAGAGATCCAGGCCTTCGAGGGCCTCCAGGGCCGCCTTCACCAGGCCGATCGAGCTGGCGTTGCGCTCCGGCAGGCCGTGGTTGCCCTTGTCGCCCCGTTCCCAGATGCCGTAGTCGGCCACCCGGTAGGCGCGGGCCACGTAATACACCAGGTTCTGGATGAAGTCGCGCTCGTGCTCGGTTTGGATCACCACCAGCCCGGAGCGGGTGAGCTGGGCGAGCTGCAACAGGAACAGGGCCGTGGCGTCCAGCTGCAGGTGGCCCCAGCCGTCGTCGGGCACCACGGGCTCGCCGCTGGCGGTGTCGTATTTGGCGTGCAGGGCGTCGAGAGGCGCCAGGCTGTGCTTGAAGCGCTCCACCTTGGCCGCCTGCCGCAGCATGGCGTTGAGCAGGCCGCGCATCAGCTGCAGCACCCGTTGCTCCAGCTCGTACACGCGGGTGCTGGCACCGCTCAGGCGCCGGTGGGCGAGGGCCAGGCCCCACACGCACTGGATCGAGTACACGCAGTCGCGCACCCAGGCATCGCCGTAGTTGCCGTGCACGGTGTGGGCCGTGCTGGCGGGCAGCAGCCCGCTGATCGGATGCTGGCGCTGCAGCACCACCCGCTCGATCTGGGCATCCAGCTCCTGCAGCCTGTTCCAGGCCTCCGCCGGCGTGGGGGTGAGGGGCGCGGCGAGGGAAGGCATGGCTGCGCTCGAAGGGGTCATGGCGCGGAGATGCCGGGCACTCGCCATAGATTCTCCCGCGCGGCCTCTCCTCCCCTTGGCATCAATGGCGACCGACGCCACCCACACGGGCTTCAACGGCGCTGATCAGCCCCCCTCCTGGCGCGTCACCCGGGTGCTGGGGGTGCCGGTTGCCGTCTGCGCCAACGTGTTCGCGGCGGCCCTGGAGCTCAAGCAGCGCGGGGGCGGTCAGATCGTGACCCTGAACGCCGAGATGACGATGGCGGCCCGGGCCAACCCGGAGCTGGGGGCGGCCATCGCCGCCGCCGATCTGGTGATTCCCGATGGCGCCGGCGTGGTGTGGGCGCTGGGGCGGCAGGGTTTCAAGGTGCGGCGCAGCCCTGGCATTGAGCTGGCCCGCGAGCTGCTCCAGTACGCCGCATGCCATGGCTGGCGGGTGGCCCTGGTGGGTGCCAGCCCGGAGGTGATGGAATCGCTGCGCGAGCGGTTGAGCCGCGAGATCCCCGGCCTCCAGCTGGTGCTCACCATCCACGGCTACCAGCCGCCCGAGCTCTGGCCCGGCCTGGAGCAGGAGATGTGTGCGGCCCGTCCCGATCTGGTGCTGGCGGCCCTGGGGGTGCCGCGCCAGGAAACCTGGATTCAGCGGCTCCACCAGGGGCAGCCCGGGCTGTGGATGGGCGTGGGCGGCAGTTTTGACGTGTGGGCCGGCAGCAAGAAGCGGGCACCTGCCTGGATGGGGCGCCTGCAGATCGAGTGGCTCTACCGGCTGATCCAGGAGCCCAGCCGCTGGCGCCGCATGTTGGCCCTGCCCGCCTTTGCCTGGAAGGTGATGCGTCAGGGCTGAGCGGCCAGGCCAGCAGGGCAATCAGCCATCAAAAAAGCGGTGGGATGCTGTCCCACCGCTTTGGTTGGCCTGAAGTTGCTTGGTGTTTCCTGAGGATCCCAGGTTCAGCGGAAACCCACCGAGGCCTGCCACACGAAGGCCAGCAGCAGGAAGAACAGGGGGATGATCGGCAGGATGTCCACCAGGGGGCCGAAGGCCTGGTAGGCCTCGGGGAGCTGGGCCAGGGTGTGCAGGGCGTAGGCGGCCATCCCGGAATTCGCTGAGCTTGAGGCGGACGCTACCACGTGTGGGCGGCCGGAGACTCGGGTTCCCAGGGAGCGAAATCCTCTGCAAAACAGCCCTCCGCGATGGCTTGGCCCATGGCGCTGGTGAAGCGCACCAGCTGGGTGATGTTGTGCAGGCTCAACAGGATCTTGCCCAGCAGTTCCTCGCTCTTGATCAGGTGGTGCAGGTAGGCCCGGCTGTGGTGGCGGCAGGTCGGGCAGGGGCAGCTGGCATCCATCGGGGTGTGGTCGTGCCGGAAGCGGGCGTTTTTCAGGTTCCAGCGCTCGCCGCCCACCAGGGCGGCCCCATGGCGCCCCAGGCGGGTGGGGATCACGCAATCAAACAGGTCGAAGCCGTTGGCCACGGCGATCGCCATCTCCCGCAGCGTGCCCACCCCCATCAGGTAGTGGGGCACGGCCTCCGGCAGCAGCGGCCCCACCTGGCGCACGATCCGGTGCATCTCCTCGGTGGGTTCCCCCACGCTCACGCCGCCCACGGCGATGCCGGGCAGGCCCATCGAGGCCACCACCCGCGCCGATTCCTCACGCAGGTGGGGGAAGCAGCCCCCCTGCACGATGCCGAACAGGGCCTGATCGGCCTTGCTGTGGCTGGCGATGCAGCGCTCCAGCCAGCTGTGGGTGCGGCGGCAGGCGGCGGCCACATCCGCCTCGCTGGCCGGGTAGGGCGGGCACTGGTCGAAGGCCATCGCCACATCCGCCCCCAGGGCCATCTGGATGGCCATCGAGCGCTCGGGGGTGAGCTCGATCCGGGCGCCGTCGCGGGGGGAGCGGAACACCACGCCCTGGTCGTTGATGGTGTTGATGTCGCCCAGGCTGAACACCTGGAAGCCGCCGGAATCGGTGAGCATCGGGCCGTCCCAGCCCATGAAGCGATGCAGGCCGCCGGCGTCGGCCACGATCGCCTCGCCCGGCTGCAGGTGCAGGTGGTAGGTGTTGGAGAGCACCATCTGGGCGCCGGTGGCGCGCAGTTGGTCCGCCGTGACCCCCTTCACCGTGGCCAGCGTGCCCACCGGCATGAAGCGCGGCGTGGTGACCACCCCGTGGGGGGTGTGGAAGCAGCCGCAGCGGGCCCGGGTGCGCTGGCAGCGGGCCGTGATCTCGAACTGAAACGGCATCCAGGCGGCAGGATCGGCGTGACTCCATCGTTGCTGCCCGCCGCCATGGCCCCCTCGCGCTGCGCCTGGCTTCAGGATCTGGCGGGGGCCTGGGTGTTTTACAGCGTGCTGCCGCTGCCTCCGGGGATGCCGCCCTGGCTCCAGCCCCGCTTTGAGCGGATCGCCCGCTTCGCGCCCTGGATCGGTGCGCTGATCGGGGGGCTGGAGGCCAGCCTCTGGCGCGTGGCGGAGGGAGGGCTGCCGCTGCTGGCTCAACTGGCCCTGGTGCTGGCCCTGGGCATCTGGCTCAGTGGCGGCCTGCATCTTGATGGCGCCATGGACACCGCCGATGGCCTGGCGGCGGGGCCGGAGCGCTGCCTGGAGGCCATGGACGACAGCCGTGTGGGGGCCAGTGGCGTGCAGGCCCTGCTGCTGCTGCTGCTCCTGCGGGTGGCCGCCCTGGCTACCCTCGCCGCAGCGGCCCCCTGGGCCCTGGTGTGGGCGGCGGTGTGGGGCCGGATCGCGCCGCTGCTGGCCATGCAGGCGTTCCCCTATCTGCGCGAACAGGGCACGGCGGGATTCCATCGCCGCCACTGGCAGGGGCTGGGGGCAGAGCTGCGCCCGGCGCTGCTGCTGCTGGTGGTGCTCACTGCCCTGGCCCTGGGGTTGGGCCAAGGCCCGTGGTGGTGGTGGGGCTGGCTGGGCGTGATCCCAGCCTCGTTGGTGCCCTGGAGCCTGGGGCGCCGCCTGGGTGGCCACAGTGGCGACAGCTATGGCGCCTGCGTGGAGTGGACCACCAGCTGGACCCTGCTGCTGCTGGCCCTGGGGCCTGTGCTGCTGCGGTTGCCTGTTTGATGCGGTTGCCCTGCTGATGGGGCGGGCTGGTTTCGGCGGCGGTGGTGGTGGGGAGCCTGCGGCCGTCTCCCGAAATCTGTACAGCCTGTACGGATTTCAGGAGGGTCGTCGGGGCACTGGCCCTGGCGCTGCTGTGGGCTGCGGCCCGGCGTCCCGGCCCTGTTCAGGGGGCCGGCAGGGTGAGGCGGAAGGCGTTGCCCTGCTCCGGCAGGACAGGATCCTGGGGGTTGATCAGTTGCGGCGGGCTGATCAGCTCCAGCTCTCCCCCCAGGCTGTGGGCCAGTTCCCGCGCCAGGGCCAGGCCAAGGCCACTGCCTTCCAGTGCTTGGCCGCGGCTGCCGCGCATGCCTTTCTCGAAGATCCGTTCCCGTTCCTCCACGGGGATGGCTGGCCCGCCGTCCCAGACACTCACCTGCACCCCACGGGCGGTGGTGTGGCAGCTGAGCCCGATGGCGCCGCCGGCTCTGCTGTAGCGGAAGGCGTTCTCCAGCAGGTTGGCCACGATCTCCGTGACCGCTCCCCCATCGCCTTGCCACGCCGGGATCTCCGCCGGACGGTGCCACGGCCGCCCCTGCAGCGCCGCCGTGGCACCGGCCCTCTCCAGCAGGGGCTCGAGGCTGCTGGAGAGGGTCTGGCTGCCGCTGCCCAGGGCTGGGGGCAGCAGCAGGGGTGTGTGCTCGGCTGCGGACCCAGGCAGTTGGGCCGGTTCGCTCAGGCGGTTGATCGCCTCCACATAGCGGTTCATCTGCCCCTGTTCCGCCAGCAGGTGGTCCACCAGATCGCGGTTGCCGGGGTCGCCGTCCAGGCGGCGGCGCAACAGCTGGCCAAAGGTGCGCAGGGCGGCCAGGGGATTGCGCAATTGATGCACCAGCAGTTTCAGCTGGTCGTTGCGGCGGGCGAGTTCCCGGGCCAGCCGCTGCTGCTCCAGATCCAGCCGCAGCGCCTCGGCCAGACAGAGGGCCGTGGCCTCCAGCCGTTGGGTCAGATCCGGGGGCCAGGGCCAGCGGTCGGCGTCCACCCGGAGTGCCCCCAGCAGCAGCTCGCCATCGCGCAGGGCCAGCCAGCGCCGCGCTTCCCCCAGGGGCGCCTGGGGGCCGGCGTCGGCGCCTGTGGGCAGGGCCAGGGTGGTGGGCCACTGCCCGATCGGCACCAGGGAGGGCTTGCCGTTATCGCCCGGAAGGGCTTGATACACCACCAAGGCCACCAGATCTGGACGATCCGTGAACTGGGCCAGCTGCTGTTCGAGCAGGGTCAGAAGCCGCTTGGAGACTTGCATCTGGGCGCTGGCCTAACAACCCCTCGCAGCAGCTCGCCAAAAAAGCTGCAGCCCGCGTGTGTGAAATCTGGGAAAAAGTCTTAAGATCCTGGTATCGACCAACACTTCGCAGTCCGGGAACGGGCCGCGCGGCGTCGATCCCACAGTCGCGGTTGCGGTTTCACTGCAATCCAGGCTACAGCAGGAGAAGTTGCGTCTTCTGTCTGTCGGGTGTCGGCCACGTCGTTTGCGGCGCGATCCACTGATCGCCCCTGCCCACAGGGATGCCTCGTCTGAGGTGTTCCGTTGGGGGGCTTCGGTGTCGTCTCTGTTCTTCGGTTGACAGACGTTTGGGCGTTGCCGGATCGATGTGGCTCCAGCCGCCATCTCCATTCTCGTTCCCCATTCCCCTCTGGGTTTCAGCTCCATGTCCAAGAAGCGCAAGCGCATCAGCCGCCGTCGTCTCGCCGGCCAACGGGTTCTCGCCCATGTGCCCACCCACAATCTGGAAACCGGCGAGCACAAGCCCGTCACCGCCGCCCGCCGTTTCATCGCCGAGGGCTCGATCGTGCCCCCGGCGCTGCTGAACGTGCGCCGCAACGAGCACACCACCGATCGCTTCTTCTGGGGTGAGAAGGGCCTGTTCAGTGCCCAGTACGCCGAAGAGAACCACTTCCTGTTCCCCTCCCTGCGGGCCATCGTCGATCGCATCGGTGAGGAGACCCTGTTTGCCGGCCTCGAGGCGATGGCCGCCGACGACTGGGAAGAAATGGAAGAGTACGAATACGCCTTCGTCTGAGCCATCGCTGGCCGGTTCACGGCTGACCTTGCGGGGTTGCGGCCCGGCCACCTTGGGTGGCCGGGCTTTTTGCTGCCTGGGCTGGCTGCGTCTTAGCTCCCGGCAGCCTGCAGCTGATGGCGCACGAAGCCGGCGATCGCGGGCAGCAGCTGTTCATCAATGGTGTGGCCGCCGTTGAACGGCAACAGCTGGGCGTTGCCACCGGCTGCCTCCAGGCGCCGCAGCACCTCCTCACTGGCGGCGAAGGGCACCACCGGATCCTGCTCGCCGTGGCTCAGCAGCACCGGTGGCAGGGGGGCTGTGGGTTGCCAGCCCTCATGGGGATAGCCACTGCAGGCCACGATGCCGGCCAGCGGCAGGGCACTGCCCACATCCAGGGCCATCGCCCCGCCCTGGGAGAAGCCGAGCACCACGGTGCGGGCCAGGGGCACGGTCTGTGCCAGGTCGAGCAGCCGCTGCTGCAGCTGGTCGCGGGCCGCGGGCAGCGCACTCCAGTCGATCGGCTGCAGGCCATACCACTGGCGGCCGACCCCGTAGGGGTGGGGCTGCGGCGCCCGCA
This sequence comes from Synechococcaceae bacterium WB8_1B_136, assembly GCA_010029175.1. Lineage (GTDB taxonomy): Bacteria > Cyanobacteriota > Cyanobacteriia > PCC-6307 > Cyanobiaceae > Vulcanococcus. The sequence continues at coordinate 7,112 of RGNC01000012.1, forward strand.
GGGCCACCACGCCCACCGCCGGGCCCACCAGCAGCGCGCCCAGATCGAGCAGGTCGTCGGCGTCGGCGCCCCAGCCATGCAGCAGCACCAGTCGTGTTTCGGGTTGATCGGGGCCCAGTTGCAGCTGGTCGGGGGAGGGGCTCACGGGGCTGCTCATCGGAGACCTGGCGATGGATCGGGCCCTGATGCTGGCGGGATCAGGGGCGGCAATGCCGCTGCGTAGGTTGGAGCCTCAGCCTTCTGCTACCGCCATGGCGCCTACGGCCCTCCTGAGTGTGTCCAACAAAGAGGGCCTGGTGCCGCTGGCTGAGGGACTGCTGGCGGCCGGTTATCAGTTGATTTCCAGCGGTGGCACCGCGGCGGCCCTGGCGGCCGCAGGGCTCCCCGTGACCAAGGTGGCTGAGCACACCGGTGCTCCCGAAATTCTCGGTGGGCGGGTGAAAACCCTGCATCCCCGCATCCACGGCGGCATCCTGGCCAAGCGATCCGAGCCCTCCCACCAGGCTGATCTGGCCGCCCAGGCCATCGCCCCGATCGACGTGGTGGTGGTGAACCTCTACCCCTTTCGGGAAACCATTGCCCGCCCGGACGTGACCTGGGAGGCGGCGATCGAGAACATCGACATCGGCGGGCCGGCCATGGTGCGTGCCGCCGCCAAGAACCATGCCGATGTGGCGGTGCTCACCAGCCCAAGCCAGTATCCCGCCTTCCTCCAGGCCCTCCAGGCCGGCGCCATCACCCAGGAGTTGCGCCGCCAGCTGGCCCTGGCGGCCTTCAGCCACACGGCGGAGTACGACAGCGCCATCAGCGGCTGGCTGGCCGCGCAGCTGGGCGGCGCTCCGGCCCGCTCTGCTGGCGCCGCCAGTGCTGCTGATGCCCTCAGCGTGAGCCTTCCCGCCAAGCAGAGCCTGCGCTATGGCGAAAATCCCCACCAGAGCGCCAGCTGGTATGCCCAGCCCGATGCGGGCCTGGGGGGCGGCATCCAGCTGCAGGGCAAGGAACTCAGCTACAACAACCTGATCGACCTGGAGGCCGCCCTCGCCACCGTGCGCGAGTTCGGTTACGCGGGCGGGGCGGCCGGCGGCAACCCGTTCCGACCGGCGGCCGTGGTGGTGAAGCACACCAATCCCTGCGGCGTGGCCACCGGCAGCGGCAGTGCCGATGCCCTGCAGCGGGCGCTGGATGCCGATCGCGTGTCGGCCTTTGGCGGCATCGTGGCCCTCAACGGCCCCGTGGATGCGGCCACCGCCGCCCACCTCACCAGCCTGTTCCTGGAGTGTGTGGTGGCCCCCGGTTTTGATGCCGATGCCCGGGAGCTGCTGGCGGCCAAGGCCAATCTGCGGCTGTTGGAGCTGGCCCCGGCAGCGATCGAGCGGGCCACCCGCCAGCAGCTGCGCACGGTGTTGGGGGGTGTGCTGGTGCAGGAGCTCGATGATCAACCTGTGGATGAGGGGGCCTGGCAGGTGGTGAGCCAGCGCCAGCCCACCGCCCAGGAGCTGGAGGATCTGCGCTTCGCCTGGCGGTTGGTGCGCCACGTGCGCTCCAACGCCATCACCGTGGCCAAGGCCGGCCAGAGCCTCGGCATCGGCGCCGGGCAGATGAACCGGGTGGGCTCCGCCCGCATCGCCCTGGAGGCCGCTGGCGAACGGGCCAAGGGTGCGGTGCTCGCCAGCGATGGGTTCTTTCCCTTCGACGACACCGTGCGCCTGGCGGCTGAGCACGGCATCAAGGCGGTGATCCAGCCTGGTGGCAGCGTCCGCGATGGCGATTCCATCGCCGCCTGCGATGCGCTGGGCCTGGCCATGGTGGTGACGGGGCGCCGTCACTTCTTGCACTGAAGCAGGCCTGCACTGGAGGCGGCCTGCACTGCACTAGCTTCGCTGCCAGCTCGAACGCCCAGGCCCGTTCCCCATGCCGGCAGACCTCGCCTACAACCTCAACTTCCTGCACCCCCTGGCGATGTGGGGGCTGCTGGCCCTGAGCGGCTACGCCATGCTGCTGGGCATCAAGGCCAAGAAAACCCGCACCGCCGATGCCGAAACCCGCAAGACCCTGATCAAGGGCCATTTCGCCAAGCGCCACTATCTCTACGGCAGCGCCGTGCTGGCGGTGATGGTGCTCGGCACCTTCGGGGGCATGGCGGTCACCTACCTCAACAACGGCAAGCTGTTCGTGGGGCCCCACCTGCTGGTGGGCATTGCCATGACCACCATGCTCGTGCTGGCGGCCGCCCTCTCTCCGCTGATGCAGCACGGCAACCTGATCGCCCGCAAGATCCATGTGGGCCTCAACATGGGTGTGGTGACCCTGTTCCTGTGGCAAGCCCTGACCGGCATGCAGATCGTGACCAAGATCTGGGAGAACCGCCCCGCCTGAGGGATGGGCCTCAGGGGAGGCACCAGGCTCAGAACTGGTTCAGCACAGGCCGCTCAGAACAGGGCACTCAGAACAGGGCCCGCCGCCGCGGCGGGCAGTCGAGGCCGTGGGTGGCGTGGAAGTCTTCCTGGACCTTCCAGGTGAGTTTGCGCGAGATCTGGCGCACGATCTGTCGCAGCAGGTGATCGCCGCTGCTCTGCACCAGGTTCTCTGGCAGCAGGCCGATCACGGCCGGCAACTTGATCCACACGCTCAGGTCGAGCTCCCAGCGCACCTCCGTGAGGGGGGCCTCGGCGCTCTGCTCCTGCAGTTGCAGTGCCGCATTGAACTCCACGTCGTAGAGCTCCTGCAGGCCCGGTTGGAACTGCTCGGGGGGCACTGTGGAGATCCGGTAGATGCCATCGCTCTGGGGCAGCAGCTCCAGCCCGATGGTGGGCTCCACTTCGAAGCCGAAGTTGCCGAAGCGGCCGAGGGTGAGCACGTAGCCGTTGCGATCCAGGGCCGTCACCTGCATCGGTGCGGCGCAGCGCCGGAACCAGCCCTCGTGCCGATCCAGGTAGGTCGCCACCACCGGCGCCGGGGCGCGCATCTCCATCAGGTCGGCGAAGCGGCTGCTGTAGCAGCGCACCCGGCTGTCGTCGCTGTGGCGCAGGGGTGTGAACAGCCCCTCAGAGCCCTCGCCAGTGGCCTGGCTCGAGGAAGGAACGGAACTGGTCACCGATGCGATCAATGGGTTTCCGGACTCCCCGTCGCCCGAGGGCGCACCTGATCGGCCAATGTAAAGCGGCGCCCTGATGGGCTTCAGGCGTCCGCCAGGTCGATCAATCGTCCGATCACATCCTCCACCACCCGATCGGGGGTGGAGGCCCCTGAGGTGATGCCAACACGCAGTGCTCCGGCCGGCAGGAAGGGCTCCTCCACCACCAGATCCGCCCCCAGGGGCTTGTGCTCGATGCGGTTGCCCGGGCCGATGCGCTCAGGCGTGTCGATGTGGAAGGAGCGGATGCCGCGGCTCACGGCGATCTCCTGCAGGTGGGTGGTGTTGGAGGAGTTGTAGCCGCCGATCACCACCATCAGGTCGAGGGGCTCATCCACCAGCGAGAACATGGCGTCCTGGCGCTCCTGGGTGGCGTCGCAGATGGTGTTGAAGGCCAGGAAGTGCTCGTTGAGCTGGGTGGGCCCGAAGCGCTGCAGCATGGTGCGCTCGAACAGACGGCCGATCTCCTCGGTTTCGCTCTTGAGCATGGTGGTCTGGTTGGCCACGCCCAGGCGCATCAGGTCGCGGTCGGGATCGAAGCCGGGGGAGCAGGCCTTGGCGAACCGGGCCATGAACGCGTCGCGGCTCGCGGCCCGGGTGCCGGGATCCTCGGCTTCGGCGCCGGCCAGGATGTAGTCGCACACCATCTGGGCCTCGGCCAGATCCAGCACCACCAGATAGGTGCCGGCGAAGGAGCTGGTGGCGAGGGTTTCCTCGTGCTTCACCTTGCCGTGAATGATCGAGGTGAAGGCGTGCTTCTTGTGCTTCTCCACCGTGTTCCACACCTTGGACACCCACGGACAGGTGGTGTCCACGATGTGGCAGCCCCGCTCGTTGAGCAGCTGCATTTCCTGCACGGTGGCGCCGAAGGCCGGCAGGATCACCACATCGCCGCTGGCCACCTCGGAGAAGTCCTTCACGCCCCCATCCACGGGGATGAACAGCACGTCCATCTCCCGCAGGTGGTCGTTCACCGAGGGGTTGTGGATGATTTCATTGGTGATCCAGATGCGCTCGGTGGGGTAGTGGCGGCGGGTCTCGTAGGCCATGGCCACCGCCCGCTCCACGCCCCAGCAGAAGCCGAAGGCCTCGGCCAGCTTCACGCTCAGTCGCCCATGCTCCAGGGCATAGCCGTTCTCGCGGATGCGGGCGATCAGATCGCTCTGGTAGGCCTGCTCCAGGCTGCCGGCCACTTCATCGGCCCGGCCGAAGCCGCGGCGGTTGTAGCGATCCGAGTGGTGCAGGGATCGCTTGAACGCGCGGGTGTCCACAGCGGCGGTTTCCAGGTGGAAGGAACTCTATGGGGCGTTGCCGAGCTCCTGGTGCGGCTGGCCCGCCCCAGCAGAAAGCCCCCGCGCAGGCGGGGGCTTTGATGGCGAGGAACTCTGAGCGCTCGGAGGAGAGCTCAGAGGGCGGCATCGCCGCGATCGCCGGTGCGGATGCGGATGACCGTTTCCACAGGCGTCACGAAGATCTTGCCGTCGCCGATCTCCCCGGTGCGGGCGGCCTCGCTGATGGCGCTGATGGCCGCCTCCAGCTTGTCGTCGCTCACCACGGTGGTGATGCGCATCTTGGGCAGGAATTCAACGGTGAACTCGTTGCCCCGGTAGCGCTCCACCTGGCCTTTCTGGCGACCGAAGCCGCGCACGTCGTTGATGGTCATGCCCACCACGTCGATGGCGACGAGGGCGGCTTTGACCGCGTCCACCTTGCTGGGACGCACCACTGCGGTGATCTGTTTCATGGTGCTGGTCTCAGTAGGTCATGGGGTCGTAGGCCTCTTCGCCGTGGGCGACGAAGTCGAGGCCCCGTTCCTCTTGCTCAGGGGTGACCCGCAGGCCAACGGTGGCACCCACGATCCAGAGGATGATCGCCGTGCCGATGCCCACAAAGCCGTAGGAGATGAGCACGGCCTTGATGTGGGCCACGAACAGGGCCGCATTGCCGCCGCTGGCCAGGATTTCGGCCGACTTGGGGAAGTAGTCGGCCGGCACCAGGGCCGGAGCGGCCAGGGCACCGGTGAGCAGGGCACCCACTGTGCCACCCACGCCATGCACGGCATAGGCATCCAGGGAGTCGTCGAACTTGATCGCCGACTTGATCGTCACCGCGAGGTAGCAGGCGATGGCCGTGGCCACACCGATGATCAGGGCCTGGGGCATGTAGACGAAGCCCGCAGCCGGCGTGATGCCCACCAGGCCAGCCACAGCGCCGGTGGCGGCACCCACGGCGGTGGGTTTGCCATCCCGGAACCACTCGATCAGGCACCAGGTGAGCAGCGCTGCGGATGCCGACAGGGTGGTGGTGAGGAAGGAGAAACCGGCGCCCTTGGCGGCGAAGTAGCTGGCGCCGTTGAAGCCGAACCAGCCGAACCACAGCAGGCCGGCACCCAGCAGGATGAAGGGCACATTGTGCGGGGGGCGCTTGCTCTCGGGGAACCCGCTGCGGGGACCCACGATGGCCGTGGCCACCAGAGCGGCCACACCGGCAGCGATGTGAACAACAGTGCCGCCGGCGAAGTCGATGGCCCCGATCTCACCGAAGGGACCGAGATAGCCGCCCCCCCAGACCATCTTGGCCATCGGGCAGTAGATGAACAGGCTCCAGAGCAGCGCGAACCAGAACCAGGCCTTGAAGTTGATCCGCTCCACCAGGGCGCCGGAGATCAGGGCCGGCGTGATGATCGCGAACATGCCCTGGAACAGGGCGAAGGAAGAGGCGGAGATGTTGAAGCCAGGGGCCAGGGCGGCATCACCCAGCTCCCCACCCACGCCGTTGAGCCACATCTGGCCGAGTCCACCGATGAAGGGGCTCTTGAAGCCGCCATCAAAGGCGAGCGAATAACCGATCACCACCCACAGAACACCGATGAGCCCCATCAGGAAGAAGCTCATCATCATCGTGTTGAGCACGTTCTTGGCGCGGGTGAAGCCGCCGTAGAAGAACGCCAGGCCGGGGGTCATCCCTGGGCCGAGCCCGCCATCAGCGGCAGCAGGCCGGCACCGAAGGCCAGCAACATCACGGCGTAGCGCTTCAGTTCAGGCTCCTGAACTCGGGCCAGAACTCTGGAGCGAAAGTGATCAAAAACAGCCAGCGGTGTGGGTCCACCGCCCGCCAAGGGGACATGGGCCATGAAGGGGAGAAACCTCTCCAACGTTCGCCAGCGCACCTTCCCTGGATCGGCGTCGCCGCTGTGTAGCAATTCAAACCAAATGGCGAAGTGATCGATCAGGCCATCGGCCGATCAGCTGTGGGGCTGCACCTCCACCACGCCGAGCCACTGCACACCGCTGCTGCCGAAGCCATAGCGGCACGGCACCACTTCCACTCCCGCCGCCAGGGCCTGGCGGAACAGCTCGCCGTAGCGGGGATCGGCGGCATCGCCCGGGGCGAAGCGGGTCACATCCGCGCGGCTGAGGCAGGGCAGCAGCACCGCCCGGGCCTCCGGCAGCACCCCCATCAGCTCCTCGAGATGCTTCTGGCCCCGCTCGGTCACCGTGTCTGGGAACAGGGCCAGATCGCCCTGGGTCCAGGTGGTGTTCTTCACCTCCACATAGATCGGCCTGGGGTCGGTGGCATCCGCCGCCGGCGTGAGCAGCAGATCAATGCGGCTGCGGCGGTTGGCGCCGTAGGCCACCTCGGCCTTGATCGCCGCGATCGGCCCCAGCCAGGGTTCCAGGTGGCCGGCCTCGATCGTGGCCCGCACCAGGCGGTTCGGCAGGGCCGTGTTGATGCCCACCCAGATCGGCTGGCCATCGGCACCAGGCACCTGCGCCTGCTCCCAGGTCCAGGCGAGCTTGCGGGTGGGGGAAGGGGCGTGGCGCAGACGGACCCGTCCGCCCAGGTGCAGCACGCCGGTCATGGGGCCGGTGTTGGCGCAGTGGGCCGTCACCAGCTCGCCGCTGTCGAGCTGCACATCGGCCAGGAAGCGCTTGTAGCGCTTGAGCAGCACCCCCTCCTGCAGCGCCTCCAGCGGCAACACCAGTTGGCCCTGGCTGGGCGAGGCGGCCGGCATGGGTGCGGTTGCGAGGGTGGGGCCATGGTGGCCCAGGCAGGCAAGAATCCCTGCAGTTTCGGGCTGCGGGCAGCACGGATGAGTGAGTCCAGCCAGCCCCGGGGCACCACGCAGTCGCTGCGCCGGATCGCCTTGATCGTGGCGGTGGCCACGGCCCTCAGCAAGCTGGCCGGACTGGTGCGCCAGCAGGTGATTGCCGCCGCCTTTGGCGTGGGCATTGCCTACGACGCCTACAACTACGCCTACGTGCTGCCGGGGTTTCTGCTGATCCTGCTGGGCGGGATCAATGGCCCGTTCCACAGCGCCATGGTGAGCGTGCTGGCCCGCCGGCCCCGCTCGGAGGGGGCGCATGTGCTGGCGGCGATCAACACCCTGGTGGGGGCCGGGTTGATCGGTGTCACCCTGCTGCTGTTCCTGTTTGCCGACCCGCTGATCACCCTGGTGGGTCCGGGCCTCGATGCCGTCCGTCACGACGTGGCGGTGCTGGAGCTGCGCTGGATGGCGCCGATGGCCCTGTTTGCCGGCCTGATCGGCCTTGGTTTCGGGGCCCTCAACGCCGCCGATGAGTTCTGGCTGCCCTCGGTGAGCCCGCTGCTCTCCAGCGTGGCGGTGATCGCCGGTCTGGGGTTGCTCTGGTGGCAGCTGGGCAGCGAGATCGCCCTGCCCCAATACGCCACCGTGGGCGGTGCCGTGCTGGCGGGCACCACGCTGCTGGGGGCGGTGTTCCAGTGGCTGATTCAGCTGCCGGCCCTGGCCCGGCAGGGGCTGCACAAGTTCCAGCTGGTGTGGGACTGGCACCATCCCGGCGTGCGCGAGGTGCTGCAGGTGATGGGGCCGGCCACCCTCTCCTCGGGCATGTTGCAGATCAACGTGTTCACGGATCTGTTCTTCGCCTCGGGGATCGTGGGGGCCGCGGCAGGCCTGGGCTACGCCAACCTGCTGGTGCAGACGCCCCTGGGCCTGCTCTCCAATGCCCTGCTGGTGCCACTGCTGCCGGTGTATGCCCGGCTCACGGCGCCGGCCGATCGCCCCGAGCTGATCGCCCGCATCCGCCAGGGCCTGATGCTCTCCACGGCCTCGATGCTGCCGCTCGGGGCCCTGATGGTGGCCCTGGCCGCTCCGATCGTGGCCCTGATCTACGAGCGGGGCGCCTTCAACGCCAGTGCCGCCAGCCTGGTGGGTGGTCTGCTGATGGCCTACGGGGTGGGCATGCCGGCCTATCTGGGCCGCGATGTGCTGGTGCGGGTGTTCTATGCGCTCGGTGATGGCACCACCCCGTTCCGCTTTTCGATGGCTGGCATCGGCCTGAACGTGATCTTCGACTGGGCCCTGGTGGGTGGTCCCACCCCCTGGGGGCTGCAGCTGCCGGCGTTGAACTACGGAGCGCCCGGGTTGGTGTTGGCCACGGTGGCCGTGAACGTGATCACCTGCGGCGGGTTGCTGCTGGCCCTGCAGAAGCGGCTGGGGGGGCTGCCCCTGCGGGCATGGGGCCGCGACAGCCTGCTGCTGCTGGGGGCGGCGCTGCTGGCGGGGGTGATGGCCTGGGGCCTGTCGGTGGGGCTGGCCTGGCCGCAGCACCTGCTGGGGCTGGTGGTGGAGGCCGGCTTCTGCAGCGCCGTGGGCCTGCTGGTGTACGGCCTGCTGGCCAGCTGGGCCGGCGTGCCGGAAGCCCTCGACCTCAGCCGTCTGCTGCGCAGGAGATTGCCCGGCTTCCGCTGAAGTGCGCGCCTTGGCAGGGTTTCAGAGTTCCACCACCCGCTCTTCGCGCACCTGCACCGGAATCTCCAGATGGCTGCGGCCCACCATGGCCGGGCCATCGATCGAGACGATGCGCGCTTCGATGCCGAAATCCCGGAAGGCGGTTTCCAGTTCCTGAATCAGCGCCTTCTCCACCTGGGCCTCGGCATCCACCACCTTGCCGATCAGGCGGCTGCCCAGGCGGCCGATGCGCTGGCGCACCACCTCTCGCGCATTGGTGACCTCGATGACCAGCACAGGGCCGTGGCAGGTCGCGCAACCCTAGCCGTGGTTGTCCAGCAGTTCCTCCAGGTCCTGCAGCTGGCCGGGGGGCACCAGCCGGGCCAGGGGCAGCTTGCTGCTGCCGCCGCCGATCGGCACCTGCACCGCCTCCAGGGCCTGGCGGGCGCACACGGCCGCCCCCTGATCGAGCCGGGCGGCGCACTCGATCGCCAGGGCCTCGGCCAGACCCGCGTCCCCCAGGTAGAGGTGCCAGCCGCCAATCTGCAGGTAGAGCCGATCGGCCAGGGCCTGCTGCAGCTCGCGGATCTCGTCGGGGGTCATGGTCATGGCGGCGGTTGCCACAGGGCCTCCCCTCAGGATGGCCCAGGCCGGCGGATCAGCACGCTCAACAGCTGCGCCAGCAGCAGCACCCCCCAGGCCTCGCTGAGCCAGGCCAGATGGGTCCAGGGGTGCCGCATCCCCTGCACGAACCACAGGCCGCTGTTGACGGCCGCAAACACCATGCCGTGCAGCACAAGGTTCACCACCCGTGCGTAGTGGCGATAGAGGGGGTCGTCTGGATTGGCGGGCCCGTACCAGCGGATCGGCATTGCGGAAGAACGCCGCGCGCAGCGGCTGCAGGATCCTGATTGTGGCCTCCACCGGACGGGCCAGCGCTCCTCAGGGTCCCGGTTGACGGCTGGGCCCCCGATGTGGGCAGAATGTGAAGGAAGGCACAGGCGCTTGTAGCTCAGCGGATTAGAGCATCTGACTACGGATCAGAGGGTCGGGAGTTCGAATCTCTCCAGGCGCGCCTCCTTCAAGAAGCCGTCCCACGGGACGGCTTCTTTGTTGGTGCCCACTGTTGGGTTTCTTACGATCGGATCACTTCAGCGGCTCTCGATGGCGGACCACAGCGGCGCAGCGATCAACACCCCCCTGGCACAAGGCGATCCCGCCATCGCTGCCCTGATCAACAGGGAACTGGAGCGCCAGCAGACCCATCTCGAGCTGATCGCCTCCGAGAACTTCGCCTCCCGCGCCGTGATGGAGGCCCAGGGTTCGGTGCTCACCAACAAGTACGCCGAGGGCCTGCCCGCCAAGCGCTACTACGGCGGCTGCGAGCACGTGGACGCCATCGAGGAGCTGGCGATCGAGCGGGCCAAGCAGCTGTTCGGGGCCGCCTGGGCCAACGTGCAGCCCCACAGCGGCGCCCAGGCCAACTTCGCCGTGTTCCTGGCGCTGCTCCAGCCCGGCGACACGATCCTGGGCATGAACCTCAGCCACGGCGGCCACCTCACCCACGGCTCGCCCGTGAACGTGAGCGGCAAGTGGTTCAAGGCCGTCCACTACGGCGTGGACCCCGACACCCAGCAGCTCAACTTCGAGACGATCCGCCAGCTGGCGATTGAGCACAAGCCGAAGCTGATCGTCTGCGGCTACTCCGCCTACCCGCGCACCATTGATTTTGCGGCCTTCCGCGCCATCGCCGATGAGGTGGGCGCCTACCTGCTGGCCGACATGGCCCACATCGCCGGCCTGGTGGCCGCCGGTGTGCACCCCAACCCTGTGCCCGTCTGCGATGTGGTGACCACCACCACCCACAAGACCCTGCGCGGCCCCCGCGGTGGCCTGATCCTCTGCCGCGATGCCGAGTTCGGCAAGCAGTTCGACAAGGCGGTGTTCCCCGGCAGCCAGGGCGGCCCCCTGGAGCACGTGATCGCCGCCAAGGCCGTCGCCTTCGGGGAGGCCCTGCAGCCCTCGTTCCAGGCCTACAGCCGCCAGGTGGTGGCCAATGCCCACGCCCTGGCGGCGCGCATTCAGGAGCGCGGCATCGCCGTGGTGAGCGGCGGCACCGACAACCACATCGTGCTGCTGGATCTGCGCAGCATCGGCCTCACCGGCAAGGTGGCCGATCTGCTGGTGAGTGACGTGCACATCACCGCCAACAAGAACACGGTGCCGTTCGATCCCGAGTCGCCGTTTGTGACCAGCGGCCTGCGCCTGGGTACCGCCGCCTGCACCACCCGCGGCTTCGATGAGGCCGCCTTCCGCGAGGTGGCCGATGTGATCGCCGACCGACTGCTGAACCCGGAGGATGCCGCCATCGAGCAGCGCTGCCGCGAGCGGGTGGCCGCCCTCTGCGAGCGCTTCCCGCTCTATGCGGCGGAGCGACAGCTGCAGCCTGCATGACCGTCTGGATGGCTGGCTCTGCTTAAGCTTTCGCCCACCGGGCCAGCTCCGGCGCCCTCCCCGACCATGCAGCTCCCGTGACGATCTCCAGCAGGCCGGACCTCGCTGCGGTGCTGGCCTTCGCTGCTGCGGCCCTGCTCACCGGGCTGATCGTGCCGCTGGTGCGGCGCCTGGGGCTGCGCTGGGGCCTGATCGATGCGCCGGATGCCCGCAAGCAGCACACCACGCCGATGGTGCGGCTCGGGGGGATCGGCATCGTGGCTGGTTTTGCGCTGGCGCTGCTGCTGATCTGGGCGCTCGGTGCCTTTGTGGAACTGCCGCCCGAGCGGGATGCGCTGATCTGGACCACCCTGGCGGGCTCCCTCTGTTTTTTTGTGATCGGTCTGGCGGACGACCTGTTCGCCCTGCCGCCCTTGCCCCGCCTGCTGGGTCAGGTGCTGGTGGCCACGGCGGTGTGGCACCAGGGGGTGCGCATCGGCACCATCGACTTGCCTCTCGCGCCGTTCGGGGGCCTGCCCGGCTCGATTGCCCTGCCCGATGGCCTCAGCCTCCTGGCCACGGTGATCTGGCTGGTGGGGATCACCAATGCCATCAACTGGCTCGATGGCCTTGATGGTTTGGCGGCCGGCGTGAGCGGCATCGCCGCCGTGGGCCTGCTCTCGGTGAGCTACAGCCTCAACCAGCCAGCGCCAGGGCTGCTGGCAGCGGCGTTGGCGGGCAGCTGCCTCGGCTTTCTGCGCCACAACTTCAACCCCGCCCGCATCTTCATGGGTGACGGCGGTTCCTACTTCCTCGGTTTTGCCCTGGCGGCCATCAGCATCGTGGGGCCGGCCAAGGGCCTCACCAGCGTGAGCCTGTTGCTGCCCCTGCTGATCCTGTCGCTGCCCCTGGCCGACATGTCGGCCGTGATCATGGGGCGGCTCTCCCAGGGCCGTTCCCCCTTTTATCCCGATCGCCGCCATCTGCATCACCGGCTGCTCCGGGCCGGCTTCAGCCATCGGCGCACGGTGGTGCTGATCTATGCCTTCACCCAGTGGCTGGCGGCCCTGGCCCTGGTGCTGGCCAACGCCGAACTGCGCTTTCTGTGGCTGGCTCTGGCCACGGCCGTGTTGATCGGGGTTGTGGTGGCCTGCCGGCGCAGCCTCAGCCAGGAGCAGAGCCATGGATGCAGCCCCGATGAGCGCTGAGATTCTCTGCATCGGCACCGAGCTGCTGCTCGGCAACATCACCAACGGCAATGCCCGCTGGCTGGCGGAGCAGCTGGCCGCGCTGGGGGTGCCCCACCACCGTCAGGGGGTGGTGGGCGACAACCGTGAGCGCTTGATCCAGGCGGTGCGCGAAGCGGCCGGCCGTTGCCGGCTGCTGATCACCACCGGCGGGCTGGGCCCCACCCCCGACGACCTCACCACCGAGGCCATGGCGGAGGCCTTCGGTGTGCCCCTGGTGGAGCATCCGCAGATCTGGGCCGAGATCCAGGCCCGCATCAGTGCCCGCGGGCGGGCCTGTGCCCCCAGCAATCGCAGGCAGGCCTTTCTGCCCCAGGGGGCCCGGGTGCTCCCCAACCCCACCGGCACCGCCCCAGGCATCATCTGGAGCCCCGATCCCACCGGGTTGCCCTTTGCCCTCCAGCCCGGGTTCACGGTGCTCACCTTCCCCGGGGTGCCCAGCGAGATGCAGGCGATGTGGGCGGCCACCGCCGCACCGTGGTTGCGCGAGGCGGGATTGGCGGCGGGGGTGTTCGCCAGCCGCCTGCTGCGTTTCTGGGGTGTCGCGGAATCCAGCCTCGCCGAGCAGATGGCGGACCTGCTGGCTCTGGACAACCCCACGGTGGCCCCCTATGCCGGTGCAGGTGAGGTGAAGTTGCGGCTCACCGCGCGGGCTGGCAGCACCGCTGAGGCTCAGCTGCTGCTGGCGCCGGTGGAGGCCGAGATCCGCTCCCGGACCGGAGCGGCCTGTTTCGGCGCCGACGCCGATTCCCTGGCCAGCGTGGTGCTGGAGCAGCTGCGGCAGCGCGGTGAAACGCTCGCCGTGGCCGAAAGCTGCACCGGTGGTGGCCTCGGCGCTGCCCTGGTGGCGGTGCCCGGTGCCTCCGAGGTGTTCCTGGGTGGTGTGATCGCCTATGCCAACAGTGTCAAGCAGCAGCAGCTGGGGGTGCCGGCGGCGCTGCTGGAGAGCCATGGCGCCGTGAGCGATCCGGTGGCGCTTGCCATGGCCGAGGGTGCCCGCCGGGCCACTGGCGCCACCTGGGGGGTTGCCGTGACCGGCATCGCCGGGCCCGGTGGCGGCAGTGGCGCCAAGCCGGTGGGCCTGGTGCACATCGCCATCGCCGGGCCCGATGGCAGCAGCAGCGAGGCGGTGCATTTCAGCGCCAGCCGCGGCCGCACCTGGATCCAGACCCTCACGGTGGGAGAGGTGCTCAATCGGCTGCGGCTGCAACTGCGTTGAGGGGCGCAGCTTCGCCCTGCCTGCGTAGCGGTGGGCGCCAGGCCAGCGGTTTTTTAGGGTGGCAGATTCCGCTGCTGCCCCCGCCGTGAGCTCCGGCACCCTCTACGACAAGGTCTGGGATCGGCATCAGGTGGCCCAGCTGCCGGGGGGAGCCACCCAGCTGTTCATCGGCCTGCACCTGATCCACGAGGTCACCAGCCCCCAGGCCTTCGCCGCCCTCAAGGATCTCGGCCTCGGCGTGCGCCATCCGGAGCGCACCGTGGCCACGGTGGATCACATCGTGCCCACCACCTCCCAGGCGCGGCCGTTCGCCGATCCCCTGGCCGAGGAGATGCTGGCCACACTGGAGGCCAACTGCGCCGCGCACGGCATCACCCTGCACGGCCTCGGCAGTGGCCGTCAGGGCATCGTGCACGTGATCGCCCCCGAGCTGGGCCTCACCCAGCCCGGCATGACCGTCGCCTGCGGCGACTCCCACACCTCCACCCACGGCGCCTTCGGCGCGATCGCCTTCGGCATCGGCACCAGCCAGGTGCGTGATGTGCTCGCCAGCCAGAGCCTGGCCATGGGCAAGCTCAAGGTGCGCCGCATCTGGGTGGACGGCCAGCTGCAGGGCGGC
>RGNC01000111.1 GCA_010029175.1 Synechococcaceae bacterium WB8_1B_136
CAACTTCATGTCCGCTGTGAAGTCTTGCTCGTAAAGGCTCATTTTCCTGCGATGGCGAGAGCGTCGAACAGCAGGGAGGGGCTGTTGAAGGCGCCGCGGAATTCGAGGTCGGCGCCGCGCTGGAGGCGGGCGTACATCTCGATCAGCTTGCCGGCCCGGCGCAACTGGATGGTCACCTTGGAGCCGGCCTGGCCGCGGATCAGCTTCACCGCGTCCTCGGTGCTCATCCCCTTGGTGCTCTTGCCGTCGATCGAAACGATCACATCCTTGGGCATCACGCCCGCGCGGGAGGCGGGGGAACCCTCGATCGGGCTCACCACCACCAGCTCCTTGGTCTCCTTGTCCAGACTCAGCTGGATGCCCACCCCGGAGAGTTCTCCGGAGGTGTCGATCTGCATCTCCTTGAATTCCCGTGGATCCAGGAAGCGGGTGTAGGGATCATCGAGGCTGGCCAACATGCCACGGATTGCCTCGTAGCTCTCCTTGGTGCTGCCATAGCTCTTGGCCAGCACCTGTTTACGGAGCGTGCGCCACTTCTGCGGCGTGTACTTGCCGTTGATATCGAGATAATCGCGGAAAACGATCTGCCAGGTCTGATCAATCACCTCCTTGGGACTGTCGCTGATCAGCGAAGCAGCACTGGGGGCCAGCAGGGGAGGCAGGGCCACGGCCGTCATGGCGCCCAGGCCCACGAGCACCAAAACCGGCGTGCGACCAATGATGCCCCCCTTGGAGCGACCGCTGGTGCGACCCATGCCCATGCCCTGAGCTCCCGCTCGTGTGATCCTTGTCAAGCTAGCCCCTGCAATGCGGGCTGGAGGGGCGAGAAAACCGGAAGAAAACGCGGCTGTTTGGCGGGTCCCGCTCAGGGATCCACCCAGCGGCCGTCCTCCTTGATCAGGGCGATCAGGGCCTCCACCCCCTCAGCCTCCGGCACCCGCCGGATCTCCTCGCGGCCCCGATAGAGCGAAATCACACCCGGGGTCTTGCCCACATAGCCGTAGTCGGCGTCGGCCATCTCACCGGGGCCGTTCACGATGCAGCCCATCACGGCGATGTCCAGGCCGGTGAGGTGGGCGGTGGCGCTGCGCACCTGGTGCAGCACCTCTTCGAGGTTGAACAGGGTGCGGCCGCAGCTGGGACAGGCCACGTATTCCACCATCGTCTTGCGCAGCCCCAGGGCCTGCAGGATCGAGTAGCACACCGGGATTTCCTTCTCCGGCGCCTCGGTGAGCGACACGCGAATCGTGTCGCCGATGCCCTCCGCCAGCAGCGGCGCGATGCCGGCGGTGCTTTTCACCCGGCCGTAGTCGCCGTCGCCCGCTTCGGTCACGCCCAGATGCAGGGGGTAGTGGAACCCCTCCGCATCCATGCGGTCGGCCATCATCCGGTAGGCGGCCATCATCACGGGAGCCCGTGAGGCCTTCATCGACACCACGATGTTGTGGAAGTCGAGGCGATCGCAGATGTGGATGAACTCCATGGCGCTCTCCACCATCCCCAGCGGCGTGTCGCCGTAGCGGAACAGCATCCGCTCGGCCAGGGAGCCATGGTTCACACCGATGCGCAGGGCCTTGTCCTGCTGCTTGAGCAGCTGCACCAGCGGCTCGAAGGTGTCGGTGATGCGCTCGCCGATGGCGGCGATCTCAGCCTCGGAGAACTCGGAGCGGTTGGGATCGGGCTTGTCGAACACGAACAGGCCCGGGTTGATCCGCACCTTGTCGACGTGCTGGGCCACCTCCAGGGCGATCTTCATGCCGTTGTGGTGCACATCGGCCACCAGCGGCACCGGGCGGTAGGTGCTCTCCAGGCGGGCGCGGATGTCACCCATGGCCTTGGCATGGGCCAGCGAGGGCACCGTGACCCGCACGATTTCGCAGCCCGCCTCATGCAGGCGGCGGATGCCGGCGGTGGCCCCCTCGATGTCGAGGGTGTCCTCATTGATCATCGACTGGACCACCACCGGGTGCTCGCTGCCGATCCACACATCACCCACCCGCACGCTGCGGGTCTTGCGGCGCTGAAGGGTGGTGGCGTAGCGAGGGTTGCTGGCCCAGGCGGCCAGGTCCCCGGGGCCAGGGGCGGCAGGAGCGTCAGGGCGGGCCAGGGTGCCGGTCATGGCGTCAGGGAGGGAATGGGCCGAGGCGTGGCGCAAGCCTGTCACAACAGGGCGGTCAGCTGGCGGCCTGGAGTTGAAGCAATCGCCGCTGCACGTCCTGGAGGTCGTGCCAGGTGAGCCACTTGGGTGATCCGCGCTCCCGGGAGGGGTTGCGGAGCAGGTAGGAGGGATGAAATATCGGCATCAACCAGCGGCCCTGAAGGCTGGTCCCCTCGCCGGCCCGCCACTGGCCGCGCAGCTTGGTGATGCCGCCCTTGATGCCCAGCAGACCCTCCACCGCCGTGGCACCGGCCAGCAGCAGCACCTGGGGATCCACCAGGGCGATCTGCTGCTCCAGCCAGGGCCTGCAGGCCGCCATCTCCAGGGCCGTGGGTTTGCGGTTGTCCGGCGGGCGGCACTTCACGATGTTGCACACGTAGGCATCGCGGTTGCTGTCGATTCCCACGCTCTCCAGCATCTGATCCAGCAGCTGACCGGAGCGGCCCACGAAGGGGAGGCCGGCCTCATCCTCCTGGGCCCCGGGGCCCTCCCCGATCACTATCAACCGCGCCTGGGGATTGCCGCGGCTCACCACCACATTGCGGCGCCCGGCACTGAGGGAACAGCGGCGGCAGGCCTCGCAGCCGATCGCCAGGTTCGCCAGGGCCTCGGGCCCGCTCCCCGGCAGCACCAAGACGGGCTCTTCCACAGCAGGCCCTCCCAGGCGACGGCGCAGGCGGGATCCTATGGGGCCTGGGAACCTGCCGGGCCGGGGGTCGACCCGGGCCGCGGAGCGAGCACCAGCAGCAGCAGGCGGTTGCCCTCCGGATCCGCCAACCAGGCCTCAACCCCGAAGGACTCCTGCCGCGGCCCCTCCAACAGGGCAGCCCCCAGGCCCTCCGCCTGGCGGATCCAGGCCGCGAGCCCATCGGCATCACCGGGCCGTTGCAGGCACAGCGACAGTCGACCGGGCTGCCGCGGCCGGGGTCGCGTCCGGGAGGGGCGATAGATCTCCAGCCGTCCACCGCCCGGCAAGGCCAGGCGCCAATGGTGCTCAGCCAGGCCCACGGCCGGCGGCTGTTGGAGCAGGGCCCCGTAGAACCGCGCCAGATCGGCGGGATCGTCCGCCGCCAACACCACGGCGCAGGCGGGGGAGGCGCTGGGATCCATCGGGGCGGCTGGGGGATCGGGGGTTGGCGGTGAAAAGTCTGGACTGAACGAAATGCAGGTGCGGCGTAGGGCAGGATGAGGAGATCCCTGGCCCCAGCGCGCAGGGCTGCTGTCCCCCGTCGCTGCACCGATGCTGCGCCCGTTGTCGCTGTCTGCCCGGGCAGAAGCTCTGCAGCCCTCCCTCACCCTGGCGATCGCCGCCCGTGCCAAGGCCCTCAAGGCCGAGGGAAAGGACATCTGCAGCCTCAGTGCCGGCGAACCGGACTTCGACACCCCCGCCTTCATCCGCCAGGCCGCCAGCGCCGCCCTGGAAGCAGGCCACACCCGCTACGGCCCCGCCGCCGGGGAGCCCGCCCTGCGCGAGGCGATCGCCGAGAAGCTCAGCCGCGAGAACCAGGTGCCCACCAGCACCGATCAGGTGCTGGTGACCAACGGTGGCAAGCAAGCCCTCTACAACCTGTTCCAGGTGCTGCTGGGGCCTGGCGATGAACTGCTGCTGCCGGCGCCGTTCTGGCTGAGCTACCCGGAAATCGCCAAGCTGGCCGGCGCCACGGTGAGGCTGATCCCCAGCGACGCCAGCGCGGGCTTCCGCCTCGACCCTGAACAGCTGGAGGCCGCCATCACACCGGCCAGCAAATTGCTGGTGCTCAACAGCCCCTCCAACCCCACCGGCATGGTGCTGAGCCGGCCGGAGCTGGAGGCGATCGCCGCGGTGCTGCGCCGCCATCCGCAGGTGGCGGTGGTCTGCGATGAGATCTACGAATTCCTGCTGGCGCCTGGCCATCAGCATCACAGCTTCGCAGCGGTGGCGCCGGATCTGTCCGATCGGGTGTTCACCGTGAACGGCTTTGCCAAGGGGTGGGCCATGACCGGCTGGCGCATCGGCTGGCTGGCTGGTCCGAAGGCCGTGGTGGCCGCCGCCATCGCCCTGCAGAGCCAGAGCACCAGCAACGTGTGCAGCTTTGCCCAATACGGTGCCCTGGCGGCCATCACGGGTCCGCGGGACTGCGTTGCCGCCATGGCCGCCCAGTTCAACGACCGCCGCGCCCTGCTCAGCCAGGGGCTGATGGCGATGCCGGCGCTGAAACTGCGACCGCCCGAAGGGGCCTTCTATGCCTTCCCCGATGTGAGCGCCACCGGCCTCGACTCCATGGCCTTCTGCAACCGCCTGCTGGAGGAGCAGGGCCTGGCGGCGGTGCCGGGAGTCGCCTTCGGCGACGACCGCTGCATCCGCCTCTCCTGCGCCGCCTCCAATGCCACCATCGAGGATGGCCTGGAGCGGCTGCGTCAATTCATCGCCAGCCTCTGAGCGGGCCTGCTCGGCACAATCACAGGGTTGATCAGCGGCGGCCTGGGCCGCCCCTCCCCGATGCGCCGAGAACCGATGGCCGCCGTGCTGGCGGGCCTGAGCCTGACCCTGCTGCCGGCGGCCCAGTCCCAGTCCCAGTCCCAGGCCCAGGCCCAACAGAGCAGCCCGAAGGCCGTGCTGCGCATCAGCGCCATTCCCGATCAGAAGCCGGAGAAGCTGAACCGGCTGTATGGCCTGGTGGCCAACGAACTCAGCAAGCAGCTGGGCGTTGCCGTGACCTACGTGCCCGTGACCGACTACGCGGCGGCGGTGACGGCCTTCCGCACCGGCGATCTCGACCTGGTGTGGTTCGGAGGCCTCACCGGTGTGCAGGCCCGGCTGCAGAAGCCCGGTGCCCAGGTGCTGGCCCAGCGCGACATCGACGCCTCCTTCCACAGCATCTTCATCGCCAACAGCAAGAGCGGCCTCAAGCCCATCAACAGCGTGAAGGGCCTCAGCGCGCTCAAGGGCAGGCGCTTCAGCTTCGGCTCGGAGAGCTCCACCTCCGGCCGCCTGATGCCCCAAGTCTACCTCGGGCAAGCGGGGGTGAAGCTGGGCGATTTCGCCGGCGGCGCCCCGGGCTTCAGCGGCAGTCACGACGCCACCATCGCCCTGGTGCAGAGCGGCGCCTACGAGGCGGGCGCCGTGAACGAGCAGGTGTGGCGCTCCAGCCTGCACGACGGCAAGGCCAACCGCGCCAAGGTGCTGGCCATCTGGAAGACCCCTGGCTACCCCGATTACCACTGGATTGCGCAACCAGGCCTCGACAGGCGATTCGGCAAGGGGTTCAGCAGCAAGCTGCAGCAGGCGATCCTCAGCTGGCGGCCCAGCAATCCCGAACAGAAGCAGATCCTGAGCCTGTTCGGTGCCCAGCAGTTCACCAAGGCCAATGCCGAGGCCTACGGGCTGATCGAGCAGGTGGGGCGCCAGATCGGCAAGATTCGCTGATGGGGATCCGGGGGGAGCCCAAGCCAGCGGCTTCGGGCCAGAATCATGCCGATGGGATCTCCCTTGCGCTGGCATGACCCTGCTGGTTGATGGCGTGCTGCTGATGGCGGCTGTGGTGCTGTGGATCCGCAGCTGCAGCGAGGGCGACGACGTGTGGACCCTGTTTCTGCGGGGCCTGGTGGCCGTGGATCTGGCGGTGGTGCTGTTCGGCAACAGCCAGCTGTTGATCGAGCTGCTGCTGCTGGCTGGAGCCCTGGCCCTGCCCTCGCTGACCCGGATCGAGCGCTCAGGGCGAACACTGCCGTGAATCCCCGAGGTCCCGATCTGGTGGAGGTGGTGCTGGTGGGGGTGATCCTGGCCCTGGGGGCCTTCCGGCTCACGCACTTCTAACGGGCAGCATGGGCCCATGCCCAATGCAGCCCACCCACCGTCCACAGCCGTGCTGGAACTGCGCGGGGTCAGGGTGGAGGGCCGCAGGGCACCACGGCTCGATGGGGTGACGCTGCGGGTCGACGCCGGCGAGCGGGTGGCCCTGATCGGCCCCAGCGGGGCGGGCAAGAGCAGCCTGCTGGCGGTGGCCAACGGCCTGCTGGAGCCCACTGCCGGCACGGTGTGGTGGGAGGGATGCCCCCGCGCCCGGTCCCGTCAGGGCCGGCGGCTGCAGCAGGCACGGATCGGCACCCTCTGGCAGGACCTGCGGCTGATCGAGCAGCTCACGGTGCAGCAGAACCTGAATGCCGCCTGCCTGGCCCGCTGGGGTTGGCCGAAGGCGGTGCTGAACCTGCTGATGCCCCTGGACACCCCGGCCTGCAGGCAGGCCCTCCGGCAGATGGACCTGGACCCCGCCCTGCTGGAGCAGCCGGTGTCGGCCCTGTCGGGCGGGCAACGACAGCGGGTGGCCATGGCCCGACTGCTGCGGCAGGAGCCGCTGCTGCTGCTGGCGGATGAGCCGCTGGCGAGCCTGGATCCACGGCTGGCGGCAGAGCTGTTGGCGCTGCTGCTGGAGCAGGCCCGTGCACCACGGGCCCTGGTGCTGAGCCTGCACCGCCCGGATCTGCTGGCCGGCTTCGATCGGGTGATCGGCCTGCGCAACGGCCGCATCGCCTTCGATCAGTCGGCCGAGGCGATCAACGCCGGCCAGCTGCAGGCGCTCTACGGCCAGGCAGAAAACAGCCAGGACCTGAA
>RGNC01000112.1 GCA_010029175.1 Synechococcaceae bacterium WB8_1B_136
TTGCCGCCGATGCCGCTCCAGCTCTCGCTCAAAACCGACAACAACAGCCCAGCCAGACCTCCGGCCAGGAGCACCCAGGCGGGATGGCCCAGCACCAGCTGGGAGGTCATGCCGGCAAAGGCTCCGCAGTACACCGGGGCAGCCACCCCCTGCCAGCGCTGACGGGAACGGCCTGCGGCCTCCACCGCTCCCCCGATGGCCCCCACCAGGGCGGTGGCCATCACCACCGAGGCGGATGCGCCCCGACTCAGGGCAAGCACCCCCAGGGCGGCCAGGGCCGCCAGGGCCACGGCTGACCACTGCACCCTGCCGGCGGGGCCATGGCCGGCGTGGCGCAGAAAACCCACCAGCACCACCAGGCCCAGGAGAGCCCAGACCAGGAGCAAGGCCAGCGGCGCCCCCAGCACAAAGCCATCCAGATAGAAAATGAGCAGCACTCCAGCCATCAGCACGGCATGGGGCCTGGTCATGGAAGGGAGGTGCAAAGGGGTGAATTCTGAGGGGTCCGCCAGCCGCCGCCGCCCAGGCACCCCGCCGGCAGGGAGCACCGCTGCAGAACCCTTTATCGTTGACCAACCCGTGCACCTGGCTGCTCCGCCCCTGTGACGCACGGATTGCCAGCTCCACCACGCCCCCTGCTCCCGGGCTGGAGCCGCTATGGCCAGACCTCCGCCACCGCTGCTCTGGCGCTGCCTCTGGCAGCAGCTCTGGGCCTGCAGGCCTGTCGCCCCGCCCAGCCGCCAGATGTGATCGCCGCCGATGGCGTGCTGTGCGACATCAGCCAACGGCTTGCAGGCCCCGATCTGCGGGTGAGCTGCCTGGTTCAGCCGGGCGAAGACCCCCACCAGTTCCGGCTCAACCCCCGCCAGAGCCGCGAGCTGCGGGAGGCCCGCCTGGTGCTGATCAACGGCTATGGGCTCAGCCCCGGCCTGAGTGAACGCCTCAAGGCGGGCGCGGCCGGTGCGGCGGGTGCGGTGGTGGCGGTGGCGGAGCAGGCCGTGCCCGACAGCCCGGAACTGGATCAGGCCCACAGCCACGAGGAGTCCCACAACCAAGACCAAACCAGCGACCACCGGCACGGATCGCGGGATCCCCATGTGTGGCACGACCCCCGCCAGGCCGCCGCGATGGTGCGGCTGGTGGCCCGGGAGTTCGAGCGGCTCAACCCCGCCGCTGCCCCCCGCTTCGCTGCCCGAGCCACCGCCATGGCTGCCGTGCTGGCACAACTGCACCGCTGGAATCGGCGCCAGCTGGCCACCATCCCCGCAACCAAGCCCCTGGCCACGGGGCATCGTGCCTTCGCCAGCCTGGCCCGGGCCTACGGCCTGCGGGAACTGCCCCTGGTGGATGGCATGAGCAGCAGCAACAGCCTGCGACCCCAGGCGTTCCAGGCGGCGGTGGGCCAGCTCAAACGGGAGCGGGTGCCGGTGCTGTTCGCCGAACAGCTGCCCCCCAGCAAAGCTCTGCAGCGCATCAGTGCCCTGAGCGGCATTCCGCTGGCCCCTGCCCCCCTGGTGGCCGATGGCCTCGCCCCAACAGCAGGCGCCGCCCCGAACCTGGTGGCCACCCTGAGCGCCAATGTCTGCCTGATCAGCAAGGGGCTCAAGGGTCAGTGTGATGCCCAGGGGCAGCAGGCACTGATCCGCCAGTGGCTGGCGATCCGCTGAGCCGAAGCTTCAGCCCAGGCACCTCACCATCCAGACTCGGGGCACAGCACAGCCGTTCACCAGACAAGGCCACCATGAACAGCAGCGTGATCGACTCCCCCACCGAGACAGCAGCCTCCGCCCTCCCGGTGACCATCCTCACCGGCTTCCTGGGAGCGGGCAAAACGACGCTGCTCAACCACATCCTCAGCAATCAGCAGGGCGTGAAGACCGCCGTGCTGGTGAATGAGTTCGGCGAGATCGGCATCGACAACGACCTGATCATCGCCACCGGTGAAGACATGGTGGAGTTGAGCAACGGCTGCATCTGCTGCTCCATCAACGGCGAGCTGCTGGAGGCGGTGTATCGCATCCTCGATCGCCCGGATCCGGTGGATTACCTGGTGGTGGAGACCACGGGCCTGGCGGATCCGCTGCCGGTGGCGATGACCTTCCTGGGCAGCGACCTGCGTGATGCCACCCGGCTCGACTCGATCATCACCCTGATCGACGCAGAGAACTTCAGCGACGAGATCCTGGAGGGCGACGTGGCCCGCGCCCAGGTGGTGTACGGCGACATCCTGCTGCTCAACAAGTGCGATCTGGTGAGCGAGGAGCGTCTAGCGGCCGTTGAGACCCGCCTGCGCGAGATCAAGACCGACGCCCGCATCCTGCGCTCAGTGAAGGGAGAGGTGAGCCTGCCGCTGCTGCTGAGCGTGGGGCTGTTCGAGAGCGACAAGGTGGCCGCCGAACAGAACCACGAGGCCTGCGACCACGACCACGGCCACTGCGTGCACGAGGAGGGGCATCAGCACGACCACGCCCACGTCCACAGCCATGGGCACGTCCACAGCCATGGGCACCATCACGGCCACGGCCATTCCCACGATCACGACCACAACCACGCCGATCACCTGGCGATCGAAGGATTCACCTCCCTCTCCTTCAGCAGCGACGGCCCCTTCGCCCTGCGCAAGTTTCAGAACTTCCTCGACAACCAGCTGCCGGCCGGCGTGTTTCGCGCCAAGGGCATCCTCTGGTTCAACGAGAGCGCCAAGCGCCATGTGTTTCACCTGGCGGGCAAGCGCTTCTCGATCGACGACAGCGAGTGGAGCTCCCCGGAGGCCCGCAAAAACCAACTGGTGGTGATCGGCAAGAACCTCGACCACGCCAAGTTGCGCAAGCAACTCCAGGCCTGCGTGGCCAAGGACGCCGGCAAGGGTTTCGCCTGACCCTTTCGGCAGCCGTTGCAACACCACAGCGGCGCAACCTCGCTACGCTGAGCCAACCCGCGAGAAGTGCCATGGCTGAAGTTGTGCTTTTCGCAGCCGTGCTGGCTCTCTTCGGCCTGGCCTACTGGCTCAGCACCGGTTCCGACGACGACAACGGCGGCGGCGGACTGATGCAGCCCGTGCTGGTGCCGATTCGCGTCAACCGCCGGTCTTCCTGAGCAGGCCGCTCCGGGTCAGCTCACGACACCTCGGCCGCCGCGCAGCTCGGGCACAGGGCCCGGACGTTCAACACACACTCCAGCAAGCGAAAGCCATGGCGGCCGGCGGCCTGCTCGCCGGCGCTGATCACCGCCTGGCTTTCAAATTCCTCCGTGTGGCCGCAACGCACGCACACCAGGTGGTGATGGTCGCGGTGATCGCCACCGGTGGCGAGCTCGAAGCGGCGGCCGCCCTCGGGCAGTTCCAGCTCTCGCAGCAGCTCCATGGAGCTCAGCAACCGCAGGGTGCGGTAAACCGTGGCCAGCGACACCCGCTCCTCGGCCCTCAGCAGGCGCTGGTGGACCTCCTCGGCGCTGAGGTGGCTGCCCTCACCAATCCGCTCGAACAGGGCCAACACCCGCTGGCGCTGGGGGGTGAGCCGCTGACCGCGGCCGTGCAACTCACTGCGCAGGGATTCGGCCTGCGGCTGGGGAGCCGGAATCGAGGGCATGACCGGCTCTGCAGGCTCTTCTCAACAATACCCTCTGTTGCGAAGAGTTGCCACGGTCAGGGGCGTCGATCCACCCATTGATCCAGTCGGGCCGTGAACGCCGCCAGCAGATCGGCAAGGGTCACCACCAGGCGATAGCTGATCGCGATCGCCAGCAGCGGCGCCTCCGGCAGAGCAAAGCCCAGCCGCAGCAGCACCGCCTCGAACACCCCCAGTCCACCCGGGGCGCCGGGCACCACCAGGCCTGCGGTCCAGGCCAGGGCGAAACCCGCCAGCCAACCACCCCAAGCCAGGCCATAGGAGAGATCAAAGGCCTGCACGCAGCAGGCGAAGCCGGCGAAGCGCAGCAGCACGAACGCCAGCTGCGCCAGCAGCGGCGGCCAGGGATAGGAGCGGATCTGCGGGGCGGCAACCCCATCGCCGAGCCCGAGCCGGGAGGCCTTGCGCTGCTCCAGAGGGCTGAGCAGGGGGTTGAGCCAGCGGGGCCAGAGCAGCAGCAGGGGCAGCCAAGCGAGCAGGGCCAGGCCGTTCTGCCAGCCGCCGGCCACCACCAGTGCCAGTGCTGCGGCCGCCGCCAGCAGGGGATCCAGCAGCACCGCCGCCACGGCCAGGGCGCCGTTGGCTGGAGTCGCCAGCGGGGCATCAGCGCTGCGCAACGCCTGCACCCGGCTGGTGAGATGCCAGACGCCGCCTGGCAGGTATTTGCGCAGGTTGGTGTCGAGGTAGGTGCGCACCAGCTCCGCCCAGCGGGGGCTTAGCCCCAGCCAGCGGAGCACCACGGCGAATCCCAGCCCGTTCGCCAGCAGGCTCAGCAGGCTGAAGCCCACCCCCAGCAGCAGCCACAGCCACCCCTGGCCGTCGAGGCTGAGCTGCAGCAGCTGGCGCCCATGGCTCACCAGGGCAGCCAGCAGAAACCCGAAGCTCAGCAGGCTGATCCACAGCCTCAGGCCGCCGGGGATCAACGACAGCCCCTGCAGCCAGTGGCCCAGGCGCTCAACGCCGGGGCGGATGCGGGCCACCAGGGCGTGGGGCAAGGCGGGGATCGTCACGGCTGGTGGTCGGACCGGGGGGACTGGGACGGAGAGGAATCGAGCTCGGCTGCCAGGGCCTCCTGCACCACGGCACGCACCTGATCGATCCCCAGTGTGTGCTGGCGCGCCAGGGCTGCCAGGTCGTCGTGCTCGGGCTTGGTGCGCCAGCGGCCATCGGGCAGCAGCGCCTGCTTGATCCGCACCGTTCCCAGGGGCGTGGCCAGCTCCAGGCTGCGGCGCTGCAGCACCCAGCGGCTCTGCTGCTGCTCCCGCAGCCCGAGGGTGCTGCTGTGGCGCCACCAGAGCTGCCGCAATGCCTCCGCCCGCTCGGGCGGGGCGAGGGCCGTGAGCAGCACGGCCGGGCGCCCCTTCTTCATCTGGATCGGCTGCGTGAACACCTCCACGGCACCGGCACTGCGCAGTTCCGCAGCCAGAAAGGCCAGATCCTCCGCGGTGGCGTCGTCGATCTGGGCCTGTTGCTGCAGCAGGGGCTCCAACCGCGGCGCCGACGGCTCCGAGCCGCCGGCCAGTGGGGTGTCGGGCTGCGGCTCCGCCAACCAGAGGCGCAGCAGGTTGGGGCGATCGAGCGCGCGGCTGCCCAGGCCGATGCCCACCGCCCGAGGGATCAGGGCCGGGGGGGCTTGCATGAAGCGATCCGCCAGCACCGCCATCAGCACCAGGCCAGTGGGGGTGGTGAGCTCACCGGGCGGAAAGCTGGCGCTGGAGGCCAGGGGCAAGCCGCGGCGGCGGGCGAGCTCCAGCACCGCAGGAGCAGGCAGTGGCAACAGGCCATGGGCGGTGCGCACCGTGCCGTGGCCAGCCGGTGGAGGCGTGCAGAGCAACTCGCGCACGCCGAAGTGCTGCAACCCGGCACACACCCCCACCACATCCACCAGGGCATCCAGGGCTCCCACCTCATGGAAGTGCACCTGCTCCGGGGGGTGGCCATGCACGGCTCCCTCCACCTCCGCCAGCAGGCCAAACACCTGCAGCACCTGTTGCTGCAGCAGCGGTGGCAGCGGCGCCCCAGCGATCAGGCGCTCCAGGCTGCTCCAGTGGCGATGGCCGGGCTCCGGCTCCAGCGACTCCACCGCCAGATGCAGACCCCGCAGCCCACCATCGCTCCGCTCATCCAGCTGCAGGCGATAGCGGCCCTCCAGCCCCAGGGCAGCCAGGGGCTCGGCCACCACGGCCTCAGGCAGCCCCAGGTCGAACAGGGCCGCCAGCAGCATGTTGCCCGCCAGACCAGTGGGGCAGTCGACCACCGCCAGGGAAGCGGACGGCGTCATGACGACAGGCGCAACAGCCGGGGGGCCTGCAACAGCAGCGCCTCAGCCCGCGATTCCAACTCCTCGCGCTGATCGCGCAGCCACTGGTCCACCTCGCGTCGGGCACGGCGCTGTTCCTGCTGCGCCGTGGCCGCATCAAACCCGGAGAGCCCCCAGAGGCGCCCCAGCAGGGCGCGATCGTCGGCACCGCCCCGGGAGGAGCCGTAGATCAGCACCTCGGCCGCCATGCCCGCCAGCAGCACCCGACTCCAGCGGCGCAGGTCTGGGGCCGGAAGCTTGGCATGGGCCGGGGGATCCAGCTGGGTGGTGCCGTTGGCGGCCAGCCCCTGGCGCAGGCAGGCCAGGCTGCCCACAAGCACCTGCTTCACCGGCAGGTTGTTCTCGGCCGCCAGCAGCGCATGGCCGGCTTCATGGATGGCGATGCGGCGCAGGCGAGCAGCCCCGCCCGGCAGGGCCTCCGCCAGCAGGTGGCCGCCCATGCCGCCGAAGCGGGCCGCATCCACGGTGAGGGCCGCCACGGCGGAACCGGCACCCAGGGCGATCAGCCAGGGGGAGAGGCCGAGCATGGGCCCCACCACGGCGGTGGCCGTGACGCCGGCCACGGCCAGCCCGGCCGGCAGGGCCTCGGTGGAACCGGCAGAACCCTCCGGCCGGCGCATGATCAGCGGCCTCGCGGGCCACGGCCTCGAGCACCAGCCCGAGCGCCACCTTTGCCACCGCCTTTGCCGCCGCGCTGGGGCACCGGGCCGATC
>RGNC01000113.1 GCA_010029175.1 Synechococcaceae bacterium WB8_1B_136
CCACACCGCCCTTGCTCAAACCCGACTGGCTGCGCGTGAAGGCCCCCCAGCGGGAACGCATCGGCGAGGTGGCCGACCTGCTGCTGGATCTGAAGCTCAACACCGTCTGCCAGGAGGCCAGCTGCCCCAACATCGGCGAGTGCTTTGCCGGCGGCACCGCCACCTTCCTGATCATGGGGCCCGGCTGCACCCGCGCCTGCCCCTACTGCGACATCGACTTCGACCGAAGCGTGCGCGCCCTCGACCCCACCGAGCCCGAGCGGCTGGGGGAAGCGGTGGCGCGCCTGGGGCTCAGGCACGTGGTGATCACCTCGGTGAATCGCGACGACCTGGCCGATGGCGGCGCCAGCCAATTCGTGGCCTGCATCCAGCAGGTGCGCGCCCGCTCGCCGCTCACCACCATCGAGCTGCTGATTCCCGATTTCTGCGGCAACTGGGCCGCCCTGGCCGCGGTGATGGACGCGGCCCCCGAGGTGCTCAACCACAACATCGAAACCGTGCCGCGGCTCTACAAGAAAGCCCGGCCCCAGGGGATCTACTCCCGTTCGCTGGAGCTGCTGCAACGGGTGCGCAGCGGCTGGCCGCAGGCCTACACCAAATCCGGCCTGATGGTGGGCCTGGGAGAAAGCGATGCCGAGGTGCTCGAGGTGATGGCGGATCTGCGGCGCCATCAGGTGGACATCGTGACCATCGGCCAGTACCTCTCCCCCGGCCCCAAGCACCTGCCCGTGGATCGTTTCGTGACCCCCGATCAATTCGAGGCCTTCCGGAGCCACGGCGAAACGGAGCTGGGCTTCCTGCAGGTGGTGAGCACGCCGCTCACCCGCAGCAGCTACCACGCCGGCGAGGTGCAGCGGCTGATGCGGGAGCATCCGCGCTGAGCCGATCGCTCATGGGCCCTCCAGATCCATGCCCCTGGTTTCAATGCGATAGATCCAGGTGATCAGGGCTCCCAGAATGGAGGTGAGGGCCAGCAGAGGCAGGAGTTTCTCGATGCCCAGGTGCTGCAGCAGGGAGGGAAAGAAAAAGGCGGTGATCACGGCTCCCACCTTGCCCGAGGCGGCGGCGAAACCAGCCCCCAGCCCCCGCAGATGGGTGGGGAACACCTCGCCGGCGAGCAGATAGGTCTGGGCGTTGGGACCCAGGTTGGTCATGAACTGGAACAGGAAAAACCCCGTCACAATCACCGGCAGATTGGTGCCGGCTTCCATGTTGCCAACCGTGGCGATCAGCAGACCCACGGCACAGCCGATGAAGCCAATGATCTGCAGCGGAATGCGGCCCCAGCGATCTGCCAGCACGATTGCCACACTGATGCCGATCAGAAAGCCCACATCCACCAGGGCCGTGCCCTTGGCACCGAGCAGGGCGTTGTGGATCACAGCAGCCACATTGTGCTCATCGTGGTTGGCGCCGAAGGCGGCGGCGATGATCACCGGCGTGAAGATGCCGATGCCGTAGGTGGAAAGATCCTGGAGGAACCACGGCAGCGACGCCAGGATCGTGGCCCGCCGATAGCGGCCCCGGAACAGCTGCCGCCAGTTGGCGTGTTGGGGCAGCTGGCCCTCCTCGGCCAGCTCCAGCCGGGTCAGTTCAATGTCGCGGCGGTTCAGAAGTTTCTGCAGCTGCTTCGTGGCATGGGAGACCCTGCCCTTGCTCACGAGCCAATGGCTGCTCTCCGGCAGGAACAACCGCCCCCACACCACGAACAACACCGGCAGCACGGGCAGCAGATAGAGCTGGCGCCACAGGTCCAAACTCGATTCCAACGTGAGGAACAGGGCGGAAATGGCCGTGGCCAGCACAGCCCCGAGGGCCTGGAAACTGAAGGCACCCAGCACCAGCCGTCCCCGGATCCGCGCCGGGATGCTCTCGGAGATCACCAGGTGTGCCGTGGGGTAGTCGGCCCCCAGAGCCAGTCCGATCACAAACAGGCACACCACCAGCATCGCTGTGTTCACGCTGAAGGAAGCCCCCACCAGGGAGATGGCCAACAGCAGCATTTCCCCAACGAACACCGGCTTGCGCCCCCAGCGATCCGCCAGCCCACCGAGAAACAGGGCCCCCAGCAACACGCCGAACAGGGTGGCCGCCGTCACCAGCCCCTTCTCCGTGCTGGTCATGTCGAACTGCCGCGACACCAGGGGCAGGGCGATGCCCCCCATGAACACGATCAGCCCCTCGAAGAACTTGCCGGCGGTGGCCAGGCCCCACACCAGCCACTGGGTGGACGACAGCACTGGGCCATTGAGGGGTGCCCCCGTCTCCCAGGCGGGCACCTCCTCGATGTAGGCCTGAACCGTTTTGGTGCCCATGGGGTTGTGGCGACACGGGAATGATGTCGCTGGATGCTGATGGGCGGGTTAAGAGCCGCAGCTCAGGCCGCCACCGCCTGCCGCTCCCCCAGGCCCACGGTGGCCTGCTCGCTGGGGGGCACCAGAACTTTGAAGCGAGCCCTCCAGCTGCTCCAGTCGGCCAGGATTGCCGCGGCCTTGGCGCTGCCCGTGGCCTCCAGGTGGGCTTCCAGCAGGGGCTTGAGCATCGCCTCCTGCTCCGGGGTGCTGAGGTCGGCGATGGCCACGATCTCCAGATTCACCCGCTCCCGCAGGCCGCCATTCTCATCCAGGATCAACGCCACCCCGCCGGTCATGCCGGCGGCCACGTTGCGGCCCGTGGAGCCAAGCACCACCACCACGCCGCCGGTCATGTACTCGCAGCAGTGGTCGCCGGCGCCCTCCACCACGGTGCGGGCGCCGCTGTTGCGCACGCCAAAGCGCTCCCCGGCCCGGCCCAGGGCAAACAGCTCACCGCCGGTGGCGCCGTAGAGGCAAGTGTTGCCCAGGATCACCTGGTTGCCGGGGTCCTGCACGCCGGCGGGGGGCACCACGGTGAGGCGGCCGCCGTTGAGGCCCTTG
This sequence comes from Synechococcaceae bacterium WB8_1B_136, assembly GCA_010029175.1. Lineage (GTDB taxonomy): Bacteria > Cyanobacteriota > Cyanobacteriia > PCC-6307 > Cyanobiaceae > Vulcanococcus. The sequence continues at coordinate 2,916 of RGNC01000113.1, forward strand.
CCCACATAGTCGTTGGCTTCGCCCACCAGGCGCACGTTCATGCCCTGGAGCACGAAGGCCCCGAAACTCTGGCCGGCGGCGCCCTCAACGGTGAGGTCGAGCTGGCCGCCGAAGCCCTTGTTGCCGTGGCGAGCGGCGATTTCTCCGGAGAGCCGGGCGCCCACGCTGCGGTCGGTGTTCACGATCGCCAGGGTGCGGGCCACGTGGCCGTGGCCCTCGATGGCCGCCATCACCTCGGCATCCGCCAGCAGCTGATCTTCCAGAATCGGGCCGTTGCCATGGGCCTCGGCCTCGTGCTGCAGCCAGCGGCGATCGGCCGCGGCCGGAATCGGATCGATCAGGCAGGAGAGATCGAGGGCCTGGGTTTTGGCCAGCTTCACGGAGCGGGCCTGCAGCAGTTCGCTACGGCCGATCAGATCCTCCAGACGCGCGACCCCCAGCACGCTCAGCAGCTGGCGCACCTCCTCGGCCACGAACAGGAAGAAATTCACCACGTGCTCAGGCACGCCGGGGAAGCGCTTGCGCAGGTTCTCCTTCTGGGTGGCCACCCCCACCGGGCAGTTGTTGGTGTGGCACACGCGGGCCATGATGCAACCCTCAGCGATCATCGCCACCGAGCCGAAGCCGAATTCCTCGGCGCCCAGCAGGGCGGCGATGATCACGTCCCAGCCGGTCTTGAGGCCGCCGTCGGCCCGCAGCAGCACGCGATCCCGCAGGCCGTTCTCCAGCAGGGCGCGATGCACCTCGGTGAGACCCAGCTCCCAGGGGCTGCCGGCGTGCTTGATCGAGCTCAGTGGCGAGGCGCCGGTGCCACCATCGTGGCCGGAGATCTGAATCACATCGGCATTGGCCTTGGCCACACCGGCCGCAATGGTGCCGATGCCGATCTCCGCCACCAGCTTCACGCTCACCTTTGCGGCGGGATGCACCTGGTGCAGGTCGTGGATCAGCTGGGCCAGATCTTCAATCGAATAGATGTCGTGGTGGGGTGGCGGCGAGATCAGGGCCACGCCGGCCTTGCTGTTGCGCAGCCAGGCGATGTAGGGGTCAACCTTCGGGCCGGGCAGCTGGCCGCCTTCGCCGGGCTTGGCCCCCTGGGCCACCTTGATCTCCAGCTGCTGGCCGCTGCGCAGGTATTCCGGCGTCACGCCGAAGCGGCCCGAGGCGATCTGCTTGATGGCGGAGCAGGCGGTGTCGCCGTTGCGCAGCCCGTTGAGGCTGGGGAGGGTGGGCGAGTGGCCGTTGGCATCCACATCGCGGAGCACTCCGAAGCGGGCCGGATCCTCACCGCCCTCGCCGCTGTTGCTCTTGCCGCCGATGCGATTCATGGCGATGGCCAGCACCTCGTGGGCCTCCCGGGAGAGGGCGCCGAGGCTCATGCCGCCGGTGCAGAAACGGCTGCAGATGCTCTCCACACTCTCCACCTGCTCGATCGGCAAGGGCGTGGCTGCGGGCCTGAGCTCCAGCAGGTCGCGCAGGGCCGTGACCGGCCGGTTTTCCAGCAGGGTCTTGTAGGTGGAGAAGTGGTCGTAGCCGGGGCCGGCCTTCACGGCCGCATGCAGGGCCTTGGCCATCTCCGGACTGTTGAGGTGGTACTCACCACCGGTGCGGTACTGCACGAAGCCCATGAACTCGAGCTTGCTGCGGTTGAGCTCGGGGAAGGCCTTGGCGTGGAAGCTGAGGGTCTCGCTGGCGAGCTCCGCCAGGCTGAGGCCGGCCACGCGGCTGGTGGTGCCGTTGAAGGCCAGCTGGATCAGATCGGCGCCGAGGCCAATGGCCTCGAAGATCTGGGCGCCGTGGTAGCTGGCGAGCAGGGAAATGCCGATCTTGGAGAGGATCTTGCGCAGGCCGTCTTCCAGGGCCTTGCGCACATTGGCCTGCACCTGATCGGGATTGAGGGCCGGCAACTTGCCGGTTTCGATCAGCTTCTGCACCTTGGGCTGGGCCAGCCAGTGGCGGCTGGTCTCCCAGGTGAGCCAGGGGCACACGGCGCTGGCGCCATAGCCGATCAGGCAGGCCACATGGTGGGTGCTCCAGCACTGGGCGGTGTCCACCACCAGCGACGTCTGCAGCCGCAGGCCCAGATTGAGCAAGTGATGGTGCACCGCCCCCACCGCCAGCAGCGGCGGGATGGTGGTGGTGGTGGCGTTGATCCCACGGGGCTGGCCGTCGCGATCGGAACGATCGGAGAGCACCAGAATCTGACTGCCGGCGCGCACGGCCGCCTCGGCCTCACCGCGCAGGCGGTTCACGGCAGCTTCCAGCCCTGAAGGCCCGTCGGTGACGGGCATCAGGGTGGAGAGGGTGGTGGTGGGCAGCCCCTGCTGCCCCACGGCCACCAGCTCAGCCTCATTGAGAATCGGGCTGGCCAGGTGCAGCACCGCGGCGGAGCTGGCTTCAGGCCGCAGGGGGGAGCCCCGCTTGCCCAGGTGCATCTCCAGGCTCATCACCAGCTTTTCCCGCAGCGGATCAATCGGCGGGTTGGTCACCTGCGCGAAGCGCTGCTTGAAGTAGTCGTAGAGAAGATGCGGTTTGTCGGAGAGCACCGCCAGGGGGATGTCGTCACCCATGCAATAGGTGGGCTCCTTGCCGGCGCCGGCCATGTCCTCGATCACCAGATCGAAGTCTTCGGCGGTGAAGCCAAAGGCGGTCTGCTGCTGCAGCAGCTCGAGATCCGCCAGCTGGCGCTCCTGGGTCCAGGGCTGGGGGGCCAGGCTGCGGCGATGCTGCGCCAGCCACTGGCCGTAGGGATGGCGGGCGGCCACCTCGGCCTTCACCTCCCAGTTGCGCAGCAGGCGGCCGTTGTCCAGGTCAACGGCCAGCATCTGCCCGGGGCCCAGGCGGCCCTTCTCGAGGATGCGGCTCTCTTCGAGCTCCACCACACCGGTTTCGCTGCCCATCACCACGAAACCGTCGCTGGTGATGCAGTAGCGGGCCGGACGCAGGCCGTTGCGATCGAGGGTGGCCCCGACGCTGCGGCCATCGGCAAACACCAGCAGGGCCGGGCCGTCCCAGGGCTCCTGGGTGCAGGCGGAATACTCGTAGAAGGCCTGGATCTCCGGCTTGTCCGCCAGCGCGGGCTGGTCGCGGAAGGCCTCCGGCACCAGGGTGAGCAGGCTCTCGGTGATCGGCCGGCCGCTGCGCACCAGCAGCTCCAGGGTGGCGTCGAGGTTGGCCGAGTCGCTGAAGGCGGCATTCACCACCGGCTTGAGATCGCCCGCTGCCTCGCCCCACACGGCATCGAGGTTCGATTCAGACGCCCGAGCCCAGTTGAGGTTGCCCAACAGGGTGTTGATCTCGCCGTTGTGGCCCAGCAGCCGCATGGGCTGGGCCAGGGGCCAGCGGGGCAGGGTGTTGGTGCTGAAGCGGCGGTGATACACCGCAAAACTCACAGCAAAACGCTCATCGCGCAGGTCGCCGTAGAAGGCGGCGAGCACCTCCGAGCGCACCATCCCCTTGTAAACGAGGGTGCGGCTGCTGAGGGAGGCGAAGTAGAGGTCGCTCGGGCCGGGGCCCCAGGCCTCGCGGGCCCGGTCGCCGCAGCGGCGGCGCAGGCGGAACAGCAGCGATTCGAGCGCATCGCCCTCGACATCGGCATCGGCCGCCAACAACCACTGCTCGATGGCCGGGGCCGTGCCTCGGGCCAGGGGGCCCAGCACGGCGGGGTTCACCGGCACGGCGCGCCAACCCAGGCTGCGCAGGCCCAGGGTGGTGGCCTCCTCGGCACAGAAGGCCTTGGCCTG
>RGNC01000114.1 GCA_010029175.1 Synechococcaceae bacterium WB8_1B_136
TGGCTAAGCCTTAGCTAAGCCATCTGAGCCCCTGCTTCCGCAGGGGCTTTTTTGTGGCTGAATGGCCTCCGGCTTTGGCGCGAGCTGCTCGCTGCAGCACAGTGATTCAGGCCAGAGTTCTCTCAATCCGAGTCCTCATGATTCGAGCCCTTCGCAGCCGATGAGAGCCTTCACTGCAGGCCACCGCAACTTGGCCATCGGGGCCATGGCCCTGTTGGCGACAGCCGCCATGGCGGGCCTGGCCTGGACCCAGCGCCGCCCCAGCGAATACAACACGCTGCAGGCCGTGGTGCAGCGCCTCAGCCAGGGCAATGCCCTCGGCAAGCAGCCGCTGGCCTTTTCGATCACCTCGGGCACCGCCAGTGCCCAGCTGGCTGAACAGCGTGGGCTGTGCAAGGCCGATCAATGCGATTTCTTCGCCCAGCTCGATCCCTACCACCGCTACGGCAACGGCTGGGATGAGCTGGTGCGCCAGGGCTACGTGATGGGGGATATCCAGGGCTGGTCAGTCTCGAGCGGCACCGTGCTGCTGCCCCGGGCCACCTTCCGGGCCTATGGCCCACGCCTGGGCTATCTCAGCTGCACCGTGGCCCATGAGATCGCCCACATCCAGCGCCATCACGTGTTCCAGCAGACCTACTACGACAGCCATGCCCTGCGGCAGTTGCAGGGCCAGCAAAAGGAACACCAGAGTCTGGCCAAAGCCCGTGAGCTGGAACTGGAGGCCGATCGCGAGGCGGCCGACATGATGGCCCGTTCCGGCTTCCGCGGGCGCGTCTGCCTCGATGATCTGGTGTTCATGCACAAGTCGGTGGGCGACGGCACGCCCACCCAGGCCGATTCCACCCACCCGGGCTACGAGGAGCGCATCGCCGCCATGAAGGCCCACTACCTGCAGCTGGAGCGGCGGCCGCTCCAGCCCCAACCCTCCACCGCCGGAAGCTTCCGCTACGACCGCCAGGACAACCTGCTCACCTTCGTGCCGCAACGCCAATGAGGCCAGCGCCGGCATGGGGTGGTGCTCGCTGGATCGGCGCAGGGCTGCTGGTGGCGGGCCTGGGGCTGCTGTCCTGGTGGAGCACTCCTGCCAGTCGGGCCCAGAGCCTGCCTGCCACGGTGCTCTCGATCGGCGATGGCGACACCCTGCGCGTCCGCCAGGGCGCCAGAACCGCCACCGTGCGGCTGGCCTGCATCGACGCGCCGGAGCTGGCCCAGGAGCCTTACGGGCAGCAGGCGCGGCGCTATCTGCAGCAACGCTTGCCGATCGGCGCCCCCGTCACCCTGGAGATCAAGGCCACCGACCGCTACGGCCGCCTGGTGGCCGAGGTGATCGGCGAGATCAACATCGGCCTGGCGCTGGTGGAGGACGGTCAGGCCTTCGCCTACCGGCAATACCTCAGCCAGTGCGATGCCCGGGCATATCTCGATGCCGAGTTCCGGGCCAGTCGCCATCGTTTCGGCATCTGGCAGCTGCCCGGCGGGATCACCCGGCCGTGGGCCTTCCGGCGGAGTGGCCTGCGCCCCTAGGTTCTGAACCCATGCGCCTCCTCCACACCTCCGACTGGCATCTGGGTCGGCAGTTCCATGGAGCCTCGCTGTTGCAGGAGCAGGCCGCTGCCCTGGAGCGGATCGTGGAGCTGGCCGCCGAGGCGGAGGTGGATGCGGTGCTGATTGCCGGTGACATCTACGACCGCGCCATCCCCCCGGCCGAGGCGGTGCTGCTGTTCAACGACACCCTGGCCCGGTTGAGCCGCGCCGGTGCCGCCGTGGTGGCGATCGCCGGCAACCACGATTCCCATGTGCGGGTGTCGATCTACGACCCCTTGCTCTCGGCCTTTGGCGTGACGATCCGCGGTGATGTGCGGCGGGCCCAGGAGCCGGTGCTCGTCACCCCCAGGCGGGGCGGCGGGCCCGTGGCGATCTATCCGCTGCCCTACCTGGAGCCGGCGGTGGATGGCCCCGCCCTGCTCCCCCTCGCGGACGGGGCTTCGGCCCCCACCGTCTCCCCCCGGAACAGCCATCAGGAGGTGACGCGCCTGGCCCTTGCTGGGATCCGTCGCGACCTGGAGGGCCGCCCGCAGCATCGCTCGGTGCTGGTGGCCCATACCTTCGTGGCCGGCGGGGAGCCATCCGAATCCGAACGCCAACTCAGCATCGGCAATGTGGACCGGGTGAGCGTCGACAGCTTTGCCGGTTTCCACTACGTGGCCCTGGGGCATCTGCACGGTTCGCAGCAGCTCGATGGCCCCCGCGTGGCCTATTCCGGCACGCCACTGCCGTACTCCTTCTCCGAGCAGCACCACACCAAATCGGTGCGGATCGTGGAGCTCGACAGCTCAGGAACGGCAACGGTGGAGATCGTGCCTCTGGGGGTGGGGCGTCCGCTGCGGACGCTGGAGGGGGAGATCGAGGCCCTCTGCAGCGATCCGCGCCACGATGCCGCCACGGGTGCCTGGGTGCGGGTGATCCTCACCGATGCCGTGCTGCCCCTGCAGGCCATGGCCCGCCTGCGCCAGCGCTTTCCCCATGTGGCCGAACTGCGGCACCGGCCGCCGGAGCTGCAGCGCTCCAGCGCCAGTGAGCGCAACCAGCAGGTGCGCCAGGCCCGTTCGCCGCTGGAGCTGGCCCTGGCCTTCTTTGGCGATCAGCAGGGGCGGCCTGCCTGCGAGGTGGAGTCGGAGTTGCTGCGCCAGGCCCTCCACGCCGCCGGCCGGGGAGGGGAGCGGTGAAACCCCATCACCTGCGGATGGAGGCCTTCGGGCCCTATGCCGAGCCCACGGCGATCAACTTCGATGCCCTCAGCGATGAGGGGCTGTTTCTGATCCACGGCAGCACCGGCGCCGGCAAGACCTTCCTGCTGGATGCCCTCTGTTTCGCCCTCTACGGCGAGGTGTCGGGCGATCGCAATGTGAAGGCGCTCAAATCAGACCATGCCGATCCGGCGGCGGTGCCGCGGGTGAGCCTGGTGTTTTCCTGCGGCGGCGGCCGCTATCGGGTGGAGCGCTCCCCCGCCTACACCGCCCCCAAGGCCCGCGGCTCGGGCTTCACCGAGAAGGCCTCCCAGGCGGTGCTGTTTCGGTTGAACGGCTCGGAAGCGGAGCCGATCGCCAGCCGAACCGCAGAGGTGAGCCGCGAGGTGGAGCAGCTGGTGGGTCTCAATGCCGCCCAGTTTCGCCAGGTGATCCTGCTGCCCCAGGGCCGGTTCGCCGAGGTGCTGCGGGCCAAGGCCGATGAGCGCGAGGCCCTGCTGAAAACCCTGTTCGACACGGTGGCCTTTGAGCAGGCCGGCTTCTGGCTGGAGGACCAGGCCAAGGCGGCCCGGCTGGAGCTGGCCGAGCGGAACCGGGCCCAGGAGCAGTTGCGCCGCCAGGCCGTTCAGGCCTGGAGCCCCTTCGCCGGTCCTCCCGCTGCAGGGGACGCGCCACCGCAGCCGGAGGAGAAGGACCGGGCCGACGAGGCGGTGGATCTGGACCACCTGCTGGCGCAGATGGCTGCAGTGGTGGACGCCACGGCGCAGCGGCTGCAGCAGGCCACGGCCGCCCTCACGGCGGCCCAGGCGGCCCAGGCGGAGCAGCAGCGCCTGGCCGATCGCTGGGACCGGCGCGCCGCCGCCGCCGCCAAGCGCAGCGAGCTGGAGGGGAAGCGGGAGCTGGTGGACGACTACCGCCAGCGCCTGCGGCGGGCGGAGCGGGCGGAGGACCTGCGCCCGAGCGTGGAGGCTCAGCTCGCGGCCCAGGCTGATCTGAACCAGTTGCAGGATCAGATTCAGGCCCAGTTGCGCGCTGCGATCCGGGCCCGCGACGGCGCCCAGGGCCTGCCGCAGCCGGTGCTGCTGCTGGATCTGATGGCTCTGCCTGGGCTGGAGGCCCTGGATGCCGCCCGCAACGCGCTGGCCTCGCGGCGTGCGGAGCTGACCGCCCTGGCCCGCAGGGCCGCCGAGGCCGCCCAGGAGCGGGATGCGGCAGCGGCGGCCACTCGCCTGGCGGCCGCCGCCGAGGCACAGCAGGCCCGCGATTGCCTCGCCCGGGATGCCCTGCAGCAGCAGTGGCAGGCCGTCAGCGACGCCGGCGAGCGGGCCCGTTCCGCCCGCGATCAGCTCGATGGCCTGCGGCGGGCGGCCGGGGAGGCCCGCGATCGCGCCCAGGCCGCCGAGGCCCTGCTGGCAGCGCAGACCCGAGAGCAGCAGGCCATCGCCGCAAAGAACGATGCCGATGGAGCGTGCAACCGATCCCAGGCGGCCCTGCTGGAGCTGCGCCGCCGTCAGATCGCCGGCATGGCGGCGCGGCTGGCGGCAGGGCTGGAGGAGGGGGGGGCTTGCCCGGTGTGCGGCTCCCCCCACCATCCGGCCCCGGCCCAGCCCCAGGGCGATGCCGTGGCGGATGCGGCGATCACTGCGGCGGAGCGGCAGCTGAACACGGCCAGCGCCGCGGCCCAGGCGGCGGCGGCGGCCGTGGCCACGGCCCGGGGTGAGCGGAAGGCGCTGCAGGACAAGGCCGGTGCGGCGGCCGACGACCCGCTGGCGGCCCGGGCTGCCGCCACCACTGCCGCCGAGGCCCTGCAGGCCGCCCAGGCCCTCGCCGCCCAGCTGGAGGGTTTCCAGGAGCAGATCCGCGAGCACGAGCGCCAGCTGCAGCTCCTGCAGGGGGCCATCCAGTCGGCGTCCACCCAGCAGGCCCTGCAGGCCCAGGCGGCGGCTGACGCCGCGCGCCGGGCGGAGCAGATCCGGGCCGAACTGGCCGGTGCGTTGGGTGAAGGCGTCGACCCCCGGGCCGCGCTGCTCACCCTCGCGCCGCTGGAGGCCGCGCTGAAGCAGCTGGCGGGTAACGGCCAGGCCTGCTCCAGCGCAGAGGCCCGGCTCGAGCAGGCCGCCGCCCGCCTGGCCCGGGAGCTGGCCGGATCGGAGTTTGGGGATCTGGCGGCAGTGCAGGGGGCCTTGCAACCGGAGAGCTGGCGCCAGCGCCTGGCGGAGCGGATCGAGGCCTTTGGCAAGGCGTTGATTGAAGTGGAGGGGCTGCTGGCCAGCGCTGATCTGGCCGGGTTGCCGGAGCAGCGCCCCGACACCGGGGCGGCCCAGCAGGCCGTGACCCTGGCTGATGCCAGCCGCACCGCGGCGGTGGAGCGCCACAGCGAGGCCCGGGGCGCGCGCAGCGCGCTTGAACGGCTGGCGGAGGAGCACCGCCGGGGGGCAGCCGCCCTCGCGGCGACGCAGGAGCGGGCGCGGCTGCTGAGTGCCGTGGCCGATCGCTGCACGGGGCGGGCGGCGCCGTACATCTCCCTGCAGCGCTGGGTGCTCTCGGCCTACCTGGCGGAGATCTGCCGCTACGCCAACCAGCGGCTCGAGCTGATGACCTCCGGCCGCTACCAGCTGCGGCTCAGTGATGAGGGCGGCCGGGGAGGGCGCAATGCCGGCCTCGGGTTGCGGGTGCTCGATGCCTACACCGGTGAGGAGCGGGAGGTGAGCAGCCTCTCCGGCGGCGAAACCTTCCAGGCCTCCCTGGCCCTGGCCCTCGGGGTGGCCGACACGGTGCAGGCCCATGCCGGCGGCGTGCACCTCGATGCCCTGTTCATTGATGAGGGCTTCGGCAGCCTCGATCCCGACAACCTGCAACTGGCCATGGACGAACTGGATCGCCTGCGCGACGGCGGCCGCATGATCGGTGTGATCAGCCACGTGGGCGGCCTGAAGGAGAGGATCCGGGTTGGCATCGCCATCACCGCCGGCGAGACCGGTTCCCGGGCAACCTTGTGCCGCACCGCGACAGCATCCTGACCCTGGTGGTGTGCGGAAGATCTTCCCTTCGATGCGTTCGCCAGGGATGAACGGATTCAGGCGACACTTCTGCTCCACTATCACCATCTGGAGCCCGATGTGCAGCACTCCAGTGTGATGGCATCTAGGAGGTGCACGGTGATGCTCGGCTGCGCATGATCTGCAGCACAAAAAACAAAAATCCCAGCTATGGCCTGGGGTTTGAGCAGTTGGTTTTGTTGTTTGAAAAGCCGGAGATCGGATTTGAACCGACGACCTACTGATTACGAATCAGTTGCTCTACCACTGAGCTACACCGGCATGGGGTTCAAATTAGCATTCAGGCTGTTCGGCTCTCGCCTGCTCCCATGGTTCCCCCCGCGCGCGAGCCCCTTGATCCCGCCCTCAAAGCTCGCCTGCTGCAGGAGGCCCGCACCCCCTGGCGGGGACTGCGGCGGGCTCTCTGGTTCGCCTTTACGGCGTCGGCCGGGTTGGGCCTGGCCACCATGGCGCTGCGCGCATCCGCTGGCGATGCGGTTGCCGGTTCAGACCTGCTGATCCAGATCGGAGCCCTCGCCCTGTTCGGCACCCTGCTCTGGCGTGACAGGAACGTCGCTGACGGCGGCGATGGCTCCCGAGGCGACTGAGCCGCCCTCCGGTTCAGGCAATTCAGGCGGTTCGGTTGGCTGCGGCGGTGGCTGCTCCTGGGGTGCCTCAGGTTGTTGCGGTTGCTGAGCCTCTTCGGCGTTGGGGTTTGGGCTGGGGCTAGGGCTGGCCGCCGGCACGGCGCTGATCTCGAGTGGGGGGAGCAGCAACAGCGGCAGGCCCAGGTTGAGGCGGT
>RGNC01000115.1 GCA_010029175.1 Synechococcaceae bacterium WB8_1B_136
GATCAGCTCACCTGCATGTTCATCGACCAGGGCTTCATGCGTAAGGGCGAGCCTGAGTTTCTGGTGGAGTTTTTCGACAAGCGCTTCCACATCAATGTGGAATACATCAATGCCCGCGAGCGCTTCATCAACAAGCTCGCGGGCGTCACGGATCCGGAAGAGAAGCGCAAGCTGATCGGCACCGAGTTCATCCGCGTGTTCGAGGAGGAGAGCAAGCGGCTGGGGCCCTTCGATTACCTGGCCCAGGGCACCCTCTATCCGGATGTGATCGAGAGCGCCGGCACCAACGTTGACCCCAAGACCGGTGAGCGGGTGGCCGTGAAGATCAAGAGCCACCACAACGTGGGTGGGTTGCCCAAGGACCTCCAGTTCAAGCTGGTGGAGCCCCTGCGCAAGCTGTTCAAGGACGAAGTGCGCAAGGTGGGCCGCTCCCTGGGGCTGCCCGAGGAGATCGTTGGCCGCCATCCCTTCCCGGGCCCCGGCCTGGCGATCCGGATCCTGGGCGAGGTCACCGACGAGAAGCTCGACATCCTGCGGGACGCCGACCTGATCGTGCGGGAGGAGGTGAAGGAGGCCGGCCTCTACAACGAGATCTGGCAGGCCTTTGCCGTGCTGCTGCCGGTGCGCAGCGTTGGGGTGATGGGTGACAAGCGCACCTATGCCTTCCCGGTGGTGCTGCGCTGCGTGTCGTCGGAAGACGGCATGACCGCCGACTGGTCGCGGCTCCCCTACGACCTGCTGGAGACGATCTCCAACCGGATCGTGAACGAGGTGAAGGGGGTGAACCGGGTGGTGCTCGACATCACCAGCAAGCCCCCCGGCACGATCGAGTGGGAGTGATCCCCGGGCGTTGCCGCCGTTGCCCTCTGGCTGGCGACCGCTGAGGGGCTCCGTTACCCTCGGGGCCCCCACACCTGGTGCCTTGACCGCCGCTCCTCAGCAGGACCTGCAGCTGCAGCGCCGTCTGCAGCAGGACAGCATCGAGCTGGCCGGCAAGGTGGTGTACCTCAATCCCTTTCTCTACTGGCGTCGCTTCGACGCCAACACCGACCGCTGGCTGCGGGAGCCCGGCCAGCTGAGCGAGGAGCAGATCAGCGCCAACCGCACCCGCTTCTACCCGGAGCTGGCCTTGGAGCTGCTGGCGGAGGAGGAGCTGGCCATCAAGGATGGCGCGGTGGAGATGTTCCTCAAGAGCCTGGAGCTGATCACCACCTTCAACCCGGAGCTCACCCCTGGCCAGTTGCTGGAGGTGGAGCGCAAGATGGCTGTCACCAAGAAGCGGGCCTTTGAGCGCTGGGTGGCCAAGGCCCTGAAGCGCCGCCAGCAGCAGCTGGAGAGCGAGCGCCGCCGCTTTGATCGCGAGCGCTTCCTGCGCGACTGGGGGGAGTGGTTGCTGCTGCCCGTCACCCGTCAGGCGCTGCTGCCGGTTTCCGCGGCGCTGGTGCTGGCCGCGGCGGCGGGTTGGTGGCTGGGCGCCCAGCAGTTCTGCCGCCAGCAGATCGTTCAGCCCGGGATCGAGCGCCAGCCCTGAGCCGGCAGGCTGCAGACTGGAGCCATCTGTTGTTTCCGGTTCGACCGGCTCCTGATGGCCGCTGATCCCCTGGACAGTCTGCGTCTGGCTCTGATGCAGGAGGTGCTGCCCGTGGGTATGGCGGTGGCGGAGCGCGTGCGGCGGGGTGGTCCCAGGGATCTGGTGGACGCCTTCACGGCCAGCGCCGATCCCCTGGCCCAGTTGAAACAGGAAGGGGAGGCCTCGGCCCGGCTGGTGCGGGATGGGCTTGATCGCCTGCAGCCCGGCCTGGGCAATCCGGTCATGAAGGTGCAGGTGCAGGACATTCCCTCCGAGCCAGCCCCATCGGACCTGGTGGCTGATCCAGCCGTCGATCCGGCCAGGGCCGAGGTTGATCGGGCGCTGTTGCTCGGCACCCTGGCGCGCATCTCCGAGCGGTTGACCCTGCTCGAGCAACGCCTTGCGGCTCAGCAGGCTGAGGGGGCCTGAGCCCGGTGGGTCTGGCACCGAGTCACCAGCGCCACTGCGGCATGCAGCACCAGCCGGCGATCCTGCTGGCGGTGGTGCTGTTCTTTGCCGGGGCCATGGGGTTGCGGCTGGCCTGGCTGCAGCTGGTGCAGGGCAGCGAAAACCGCGCCCGCGCCGACGAGAACCGCATCCGGCTGGTGCCCCGTCATCCGATGCGGGGGCGCATCCTCGATCGCAACGGCCAGGTGCTGGTGTCCAGCCGGCTCAGCTACAACCTCTACATCCAGCCTCGGCTGGTGAGCGATGCCGACTGGCCCGGCCTGCGGGATCAGCTCAGTCGCCTGATCGCCATCAGCCCCGGGGTGCTGGATCAGAGGCGCCGGGCCGGTAGCAACAGTGAGGGCTATCGCATCGAGTTGGCCAGCACCCTCAGGCCCGAGCAGGTGCTGCGCTTCCGCGAGCAGGCGCCGCGGCTGAAGGGGGCGGAGGTGGATGTGGATTACCTGCGCTCCTATCCCTTCGGCAGCCTTGGTTCCCATGTGCTGGGCTACACGAGCGCCATCACCGCAGAGGAATTCGACAGGCTGGAGGCCAAGGGCTACCGGGTGCAGGATCGCATCGGCCGCAGCGGCATTGAGAGCGCCTTTGAATCCCACCTCCGCGGCGAGTGGGGTGGCCAGCAGCTGGAGGTGAATGCGGCGGGCCAGGTGCAGCGCGTGCTGGGGGACAAGCAGGCCAAGGCCGGCAAGGATCTGCGGCTCACCCTTGATCTTGAGCTGCAGAAGGCCGCCGAGCGCGCCCTCGACACGGTGCACAAGGGGGCGATCATCGCCATGGATCCCCAGACCGGCGCCATCCGGGCCATGGCCAGCCGCCCCAATTTCGATCCCAACATCTTCTCCACGGGTCCCACGGCTGCCCAGTGGGCTGATCTGAGTCGGCCGGAGGCGCCGATGCTGAATCGGGCGTTCCAGGGGTTTCCCCCCGCGAGCACCTTCAAGTTGGTGACCACCATCGCCGGCATCGAAACCGGGGCCCTGCCGCCGGCAGGCACCCTGCCCACCATGCATTCCTTCTGCTACTACGGCCAGTGCTACGGCGACCATGGCGCCTTCGGCTCCATTGGCTATCCGATGGCCCTGGCGGTGAGCAGCAACAGCTTCTACTACCAGCTGGGCCTGAAGGTGGGGCCTCACCAGTTGTTCAAGGCGGCCCGCCGCATTGGCTACGGCCAGCTCACCGGTGTGGAGCTGCGCGATGAGGAAACTCCCGGCCTGCTGGGTGACCCCGCCTGGAAGCGCAAAGTTCTGGGGGAGCCCTGGACCCCGGTGGACACGATCACCTCCGCCATTGGCCAGGGGGCCGTGACGGTGACGCCGATTCAGATGGCCCGGCTGTACGCAGCGGTGGCCAATGGCGGCTGGCTGGTGACTCCCCATCTGGTGGAGCGCCCCACCAAGCGCAGCTGGATCGGCCTCAAGCCCGCCACGCTGCAGGTGCTGCACGATGGCTTGCGCCAGGTGGTCACCAACGGCACGGCCACCATTCTCAACGACCCCAGCCTGCCTCCGGTGGCGGGCAAGACCGGCACCGGTGAGGATCCGCCCCGGCCCGACCATGCCTGGTTCGGTGGCTATGCCCCCGCCAGCAAGCCCACCCTGGTGATCGTGGCCTTCGGTGAAAACAGTGGTGGCTACGGCGGCACCGTGGCGGCGCCGATGGTGAAGGCGCTGATGACCACCTGGTTCCGGGGGGTCAGCCCAGCAGGGTAGGGGCCTGGCGCGCGCTGAGCACCTGTCGGTAGTAGGTGCGCAGCTGTTCGGTGGCGCTGGCCCAGCCCCAGCGCTCGGCTTCCTCGCGGGCGTTGCGGCGCAGCTGCTCCCGCTCGACGCCATCCCCCAGCAGCCGTTCGGTGGCGGCGGTGAGGCTGCCGGCGCCGCCATCGGGGCCATCGGGTTCGTACAGGCAGCCATTCAGCCCATCGGTCACGATGTCGGGGATGCCGCCGCGGTTGGCCCCCACCACCGGGCAGCCGGCCGCCATGGCCTCCAGCAACACCAGCCCGAGGGTCTCGGTGCTGCTGGGGAAGAGGAAGGCGTCGGCGCTGGCATAGGCGCTGGCCAGTTCTTCGCCGGCCAGGTAGCCCACGAAGGTGGCGGCGCTGCCGGCGAAGAGGGTTTCCAGTTGCTGGCGGTAGGGGCCGTCGCCCACCAGGGCCAGCCGTGCCTCTGGCAGGGCATCCAGCACCGGCCGGATGCGCTCGATCTGTTTCTCCGCCGACAGGCGGCCGATGTAGAGCAGCAGCTTGCCGCTGTCGCTGCGGCCCCCCAGCAGCCGCTCGCGCATGGCTTGGCTGTGGAGTTCAGGCCGGAACAGCTCCGTGTCCACACCCCGCTGCCACAGGGCGGTGTGCTGGATCCCCTTCTCGCTGAGTTCCGCCACCATGGCCGTGGAGGTGCAGAGGTTGAGCTGGGCCTGGTTGTGGGCGGCCTTGAGCAGTTCCCACAGCACGGGCTCCAGCATGCCCAGGCCGTAGTGCTCCAGGTATTTGGGCAAATGGGTGTGGTAGCTGGCCACCAGGGGATAGCCGCGGCTCTTGGCCAGCCAGATGCCCCCCAGCCCCAGCACCGCCGGATTCACCACGTGCACGAGATCGGGATTGAAGGCCTCCAGCGCCTCCGACACCATCGGCCGCGGCAGGGCCAGCTTCAGCTCGGGGTAGAGCGGTAGGGGCAGGGCCGGGACCCCCACCACCTGGGCACCCATGTAGGCGTCGGGCGCACCCTCGGGGCAGAAGATGATCACCTCGTCGCCGGCGGCCACCAGGTGCTGCACCGTTTTGGTGAGCCGGGTCACGATGCCGTCAACCTTCGGCAGGAAGGTCTCGGTGAAGAGGGCGATCTTCAAGGAAGGGGGCCTGCAGGGGGGAGGGCCGTGCTCAGGCGGCCTTGATGGCCTCAGCCTGGGTCTTGGTCCAGGCGGAGACGCAGGGGATGCGGCTGCGGTCGCAGCGGTCGGCCCAGCGGCGGGCCACATCCACCACCTCGGCCAGCAGGCCGTCATCGAGGGTGGTGGGGTTGAGGCCCAGCTCGATGAAGCAGCGGTTGTCCACGATCAGGTCGTTTTCGACTGCCTCGTTGCGGGGATTGGGCAGGTGGTTGATCTCGGCGCCAGTGAGGGCGGCCACCTTCCGGGCCAGCTCACCCACCTGGTGGCTCTCGGTCATCTGGTTGAAGATCTTCACCCGCTCGCCCTTGGCGGGGGGATTTTCCAGGGCCAGTTGCACGCACTTCACCGAGTCGCGGATGTGGATGAAGGCCCGGGTCTGGCCGCCGGTGCCGTGCACCGTGAGCGGATAGCCGATGGCCGCCTGCATCAGGAAGCGGTTGAGCACGGTGCCGTAGTCCCCGTCGTAGTCGAAGCGGTTGGTGAGGCGGGGGTCCCGTGCGGTGGCCTCGGTGTTGGTGCCCCAGACGATCCCCTGGTGGAGATCGGTGATGCGGATCCGATCGTTCTTGTTGTAGTAGACGAACAGCAGCTGGTCGAGCGTCTTGGTCATGTGGTAGACGCTGCCAGGGCTGGCCGGGTGCAGGATCTCCTCCTCGAAGCGCGAGCCATCGGGCTGGGGCACCTCTACCTTCAGGTAGCCCTCAGGGATGGTGGCGCCCCGGTGGGAGCCGTAGCCGTACACCCCCATGGTGCCCAGGTGCACGATGTGGATATCGAGGCCACTCTCAACGATGGCCGCCAGCAGGTTGTGGGTGCCGTTGACGTTGTTGTCGACGGTGTAGCGCTTGGTGGCGCTGCTCTTCATCGAGTAGGGAGCCGCCCGCTGTTCCGCGAAGTGGACCACTGAATCCGGCCGTTCGCTGCGCAGCAGCTCCAGCAGCCGGTCGTACTCCTTGGCGATGTCCATGTGGACAAACCGCATCGGCTTGCCACCCACCTGCTCCCAGGCCCGGAGGCGTTCGCCCATGCTGGCGATCGGCGTGAGCGACTCCACCTCCAGATCGATGTCGATCTTGCGGCGGCTGAGGTTGTCGACGATCAGAACCTCATGGCCGCCATCGGCGAGGTTCACGGCACAGGGCCAGCCGCAGAAGCCGTCACCGCCGAGAACGAGAACCTTCACCCCTGGACTCCTGCTGAACGAGCAATCGCTCCGTCAGCGCAAGCTACTACAGGGATTCAGCTGATCCAGGCCGCCACCGCCACGAGCAGCAGCACCAGCAGGCCGCCGCCGATCAACAGCAGAGGGCTGCTGCCAGCACCGCTCTCGCCGGCTTCCATCACCTGCATGCGGGGCTCTTTGGCGAAGGCGTTCAGCCGACCGCCATCCTCTTGGGTGACCTGCATGGCACGGGAATGTCGTTGAGGCGACCTTAAGGAGCTCGCCGCGATCTGCAGGGCCGCCGGGGTGAACCGTTACGTGCCGATGCGCCCGGTTGTGGGGGAACTGGGGCTGGCATCCACGCGGACCGGCAGACGGCCGGCGTGGAAGGCCGTGCGGCCGGCCTCACAGGCCTGGGCCATGGCCCGGGCCATGG
>RGNC01000116.1 GCA_010029175.1 Synechococcaceae bacterium WB8_1B_136
CCCAAGGCCCTGCTCAGGGCCGGGTTTCGGAGGATCGGGGCGCCTCGGAGGCCTGTTTGAACACCTGCATCAGCTGCTCGGAGCTGAGCGGGATGTGGGTCTGCTGGAAGAACTGGTCGCCGTTCACGCTCAACCAGCCGCGCGCGCTCACCAGCCAGAGCAGGGCCGCGCAGGCGGAAACCACCAGGATTCGCATGGCAGATCCTCTTCAGCCTTGAGGCCTGCCTGCACCGTAGGCAGGCTCTGAGAGGATGCGGGCTGCCCATCACGCCCAGCCCGTGTCGATCGCTGCTCTGCAATCCTTCCTGGCCAAGGTCTCCAACGACGAAGCCCTGCGCGACCGGCTGCACGCCGCTGCGGGACTGAATGACGTGGTGGCCCTGGCGGCCGAGCATGGCCACAGCGTCGACAAGACCGCTGTGCTGAGGGAGCACGCCAAGGTGCTCAGCACCGCCGAGGATCACGAGCTGGCCGGCATCAACAGCTGGGGTGATGCGCTGATGCATTGCTTCGGGGCCACCGACGCCGAGTGAGTTCGGGATGGGCGGGGCGGCCTGCCCATCCTCAGGGGGTCTTGGCTGCGGGGCTGCTGCTGAAGCCGCTCCACAGCTTCAACTCCTCCAGGCTCTGCACCCCCTCGCGGCGCTCACCACCCAGGTACCAGCTGGGGTAGGCGCGCACCTTGGCGGCCAGGCAGCGCTGGCGTCCCGCCTCGTCCTTGTCGCATTCCACGTAGGGCAGCCGCCGCCCCGCCTCGGTGCCGAACAGGTTTTTCTGGTGGAAGCAGTGGGGACACCACCAGGCCCCGTAGAACACAGCCCCCTTGCTGCGCAGATGCTCCACCAGGGCCAGCTGCTCCGGGGTGGAGGGGCTCACCGCCTCGCCCACATGGCTGGGGGACCCCACGGCCTGGCTGGCTGGTGCCGCGGTTGCCAGGCCCCCCCGGCCGCCGCTGGCCGCCAGGGTGATCGCCAGGGCACTCAGGCCCAGCACCATTGCCGCCTTGCAGCGTTCGGGCCGGGGCAGGGCTGAGCGGACCATGGCGGGTGGCGAAAGATGGGCAGACGCTAAGCCGTTCGGCCTTCCGCCCTGCGGCTGCCTGGTCGCGGCCGCTGCCTGGCTGAGACACTGAACGAGCCGTTGACCGTTCTCCCCAGCAGCTGCGATGAGCGCCAACGGATACCGCGACTACTTCAAGGTGCTCGGCGTGGATCGGGGCGCCGATGCCGATGCGATCAAGCGCTCCTTCCGCAAGCTGGCCCGCCAGTACCACCCGGATGTGAACCCCGGCGACAAGGGCGCCGAGGCCAAGTTCAAGGAGATCAGCGAGGCCTACGAGGTGCTCTCCGATCCAGACAAGCGCCGGCGCTATGAGCAGTTCGGCCAGTACTGGAGCCAGGCCGGCGGTGCCGGCGGCATGGGTGGTGTGGATGTTGATTTCGGCCGCTACGGCAATTTCGACGACTTCATCAACGATCTGCTGGGGCGTTTCGGCGGACCGGGCGCCGCAGGCGGCGCCCCCGGCGGCTTCGGTGGCTTCGGGTCTGGTTTCCCGGGGGGCTTCGGTGGCGGCTTTGGCGCCGCTGGCTTCGGCGGCCCTGGTGCGGGACGGGCCGCCCCGGTGAACCTCGATGCCGAGGCCACCATCAGCCTGAGTTTCTCGGAGGCCTTCCGCGGCTGTGAGCGCACCCTGGCGGTGAACGATGAGCGCGTGCAGGTGCGCATCCCCCCCGGCGTGAAGCCGGGCAGCCGCCTGCGCCTGAAGGGCAAGGGCAATCTCCAGCCCGGCACCGGCCGCCGCGGCGACCTCTACCTGAACCTGCAGCTGCAGGAGCACCCCGTCTGGAGCCTGGAGGGGGATCAGCTGAAGGCGGAGCTGCCCCTGAGCCTCGATGAACTGGCCCTGGGGGGCGAGGTGCGGGTGGCCACCCCCGATGGCGAGGCCACGGTCACGGTGCCGCCGGGGATGGCGGTGGGCCGCAGCCTGCGGCTGAAGGGGAAGGGCTGGCCCAAGGGCGGGGGGCGCGGTGATCTGCTGCTGAGCCTGAGCCTCAGGCATCCCGACCGCTACAGCGATCAGGAGCGCCAGTTGCTGGAGCAGCTGCGGGCGGTCCGCAGCGTTGATCCCAGGGCCAGCTGGATCGAGCGCTCCAGGCTCTGAGGTCGCGGGGCGGATTCCGGGCGGATGCTGGCTTGATTCCTGTCCGTAGGATCCCGCCAGCCGACCCGCGCCCCATGGAGCTCACCTACCGTCCCCGCCGGTTGCGGCGCACGCCCGCCCTGCGGGCCATGGTGCGGGAGATCCAGCTGGGCCCGGCCGACTTCATCTATCCGCTGTTCGTGCACGAGGGCGCCACGAACGAGCCGATCGGTGCCATGCCCGGCTGCCAGCGCTGGAGCCTGGAGGGGCTGGTGCAGGAGGTGGGCCGCGCCTGGGACCTGGGCATCCGCTGCGTGGTGCTGTTCCCGAAGGTGAGCGATGGGCTCAAAACCGAGGATGGCGCTGAGTGCTTCAACGAGGGGGGGCTGATCCCCCGCGCCATCCGCCGGCTGAAGGAAGTGCATCCGACCATGACGATCATGACCGACGTGGCCCTCGACCCCTACTCCTGCGATGGTCACGACGGCATCGTGAGCGGGCAGGGGGTGGTGCTCAACGATGAAACCGTGGCGATCCTCTGCAAGCAGGCGGTGGCCCAGGCCCGGGCCGGCGCCGACCTGATCGGCCCCAGCGACATGATGGACGGCCGGGTGGGCGCCATCCGCGAGGCCCTCGACGAGGAGGGCTTCGAGCACGTGGGCATCATCAGCTACACGGCCAAATACGCCTCCGCCTACTACGGCCCCTTCCGCGAGGCCCTGGATTCAGCGCCGCGGGCCGCCGCCGGCAAGCCGATCCCCACCGACAAATCCACTTATCAGATGGATCCGGCCAATGCCCGTGAGGCCATCACCGAGGCCCAGCTGGATGAGCAGGAGGGCGCCGACATCCTGATGGTGAAGCCGGGCCTGGCCTACCTCGACATCATTCACCGCCTGCGGGAGGAGAGCGAGCTGCCGATCGCCGCCTACAACGTGAGCGGCGAATACGCCATGGTGAAGGCGGCCGCCGAGAAGGGCTGGATCGATGAACGCGCCGTGGTGCTGGAAACGCTGCTCTGCTTCAAGCGGGCCGGCGCGGATCTGATCCTCACTTATCACGCCTGCGATGCAGCGCAATGGCTGAAGCAGGGCTGAAACCACTGCGGCCCGTGGCCAGCAGGGCCACCCCTCGCCTGATGGTGGGCGGCTTCTTCGTGGGTTGGGTGTACGGCCCCTGGCTGGTGGCGGCCATCACCTTCCTGATCGCCCTGCGGCTGCTGATCGATGCGGATTTCAGCAACCATGGCCATGGATGGGGGCTGATCGGCAGCGCGGCGATCTGTTTTTCGATCGGCTGCGTCTGCAAGACCTCCTGGGGCCTGGCCCAGCGCAAGCGATGACCCGCTCCCAGCTGCGCCTGCTGGTGACCTTGCCCTGGCTGGCCGCCGGCGTGGTGCTGCTGGTGGTGACCAAATTGCAGCAGGGCGGGGCGGCGGTGCACTGGTCGCTGTTCGGCAGCGGCATGATCTGCTTCTCGATCGGTTGCCTGGCCCGCACCAGCCTGGGCCTGGCCCAGCCCCCGCGGCCGGATCGAAGGCCTTGATCGTGCGCCGCTGGTTGCTCACGGTGTTGTCTGCCGCGGCCCTGTTGCCTGCGGTGCAGGCGCAGCAGCGCCCGGCATCGCCCGTGTTGCTGCGCAGCCTCGAGGGGTTTGCCCGCGATGTGCAGCAGCTGGATCAGGCGCTGCCCGATGCACTGGGTTCAGGCCCGGCGACCCCCGTGAGCGCTGCGGAGCTGCAGGGCCTGGATCTGCCTGCCCCCGCTCCCCTGGCGCTGCCGCAGCAGGCGGCTGGGCTCGCCATTCAGCGGCAGGTGTCGCTCTCGCTGCCCCAGGCCCTGGCCCTGGCGGTGCGCAACGACCCGGATCTGGCCGAGCAGGTGGCGGCGGTGCGGGAGCGGCAGGGACTGCTTGCGGCGGTGCAGGGGCGCCTGCTGCCGGAGCTGGGGCTGGGCCTGGGGGGCGCCTTCAGCCAGCTGAGGGCCTCCAACGTCGTCTGGCAGGACAACGCCGGGCTGTATCCAGCCGGCTCTCCGTTTCTGGTGCAGCCCAACGGCCGCAATCTGATCCAGACCAACCTGGGCCTCGGCTCCGCCGCCCTGCGGCTCGACTACGAGCTGCTGAGCTTCGAGCGCAGTGCCGCCCTGGGGCAGCTGGCCGCCAGCCTGGCGGAGGCCAGGCAGCGCTATGGCAATCGGGTGCGCCAGCTGCAGCTGGAGGTGAGTGAGGCCTACTACGGCCTCCAATTGGCGGATCAGCTCTGGCGCATTCGCCAGGCCGTGACCCGCAACGACACGGTGGTGCGCGATCAGGTGCTGGCCCTCAAGGCCAGTGGGCTGGTGCCACGGGTGGACCTGCTGCGGGCGGAGGCGGAGCTGCAGCAGAGCCGCTTTCGCCTCTCCCAGGCCGATGCCCGGCGGCTGAGCCGCCAGCGCCAGCTCAGCAATCTCATCAACGTGCCCTTCGATGTGACCCTGCTGGCGCCGGAGGCGATCCGCCTGCTGCCGCCCTGGCCGCTGGATCTGCAGCAGACCCTGCTGCGGGGCCTGATCGACAACCCCCAGCTGCTGGCCCTGCAGCAGGCGCGGCAGGCCTTGCTGCGGCAGGCCGATCGCCAGGCGGCCGCCCTGTTGCCCAGCTTGCGCCTGTTCGCCCAGGCAGGCGTGGCCGATGGCCTCACCACCCGGCCCGTGGTGAAGCTCGAGGGCTGCTGCTCGGAGGCCGTGATCCCCCAGCTGAACAGCTCCGGCGCCGACTGGGCAGCGGGCGTGAACCTGAACTGGAAGCTGTTTGATGGCGGCGTCAGCGCCGGCCTGGTGAGCGCTAGCCGCGCGGCCGCCCAGCGCACCGAACAGGCCAGTGCCCGCGAGCGCAATGCCATCCGCCAGCGGCTGGAGAGCGCCTACTTCGACCACACGGCATCCCTGGAGCAGATCCTGGCGGCCCGGGCCGCCTACCGGGCCGCCCGTGAGGCCTTTCGGGATGTGCGAGCGCGCTACCAGCTGGGGCTGGCCAACTACACCGATGTGAGCGACACGATCCGGAGGCTCACGGAGGCCATGGAAGCCCGCGCCGAGGCCGTCACCCTGGCCAACGTGAGCTACGCCCGCCTGCTGCGGGAACTGCTGCCGGTGCCGGATCGTCCCGGTCAGTCGGTGGTGCTGCCGCTGGTGTTGCCCTGATCCAGCCAGCGGCCGCGCCAGGCCAGGCTGCGCCACAGCAGCAGCACCAGCAGGGCGGCGAACCAGAACCACACCTCAGGGGCATTGGCGTGCAGCAGCACCACCAGCAGCGCCAGCTCCAATACCACGAACGGCAATTCCCGTCGTAGGGGCGGTTGGATGTGCCTCCAGGGGCCCGTGGTCATTGCTGCCTCCGTTGGGGGGTGGCCTGCCGCTCCTGCAGCAGGGTGCGGTAGCTGCCGGTTAGGTCCCGCAGGGCCGGCAGCACGTAGCTCAGGGGCGTGCGCCATTCCACGTAGCCATGGGCCTTGAGCGTCAGCCCCTCACGGATCGGGAACACACTGCTGCCGCGGGAGAGGGTCCAGCGGTAGCCATCATCGCTGCCATTGGGCTGGCGTCGCAGCTGGATCTCCGCCCGCATCACCGGGCCGTCCTTCACCAGGGCCTCGGCCAACTGCGGGTTGCCAATGGTGGTGTCCACATCGTCGCGGGTGGCGGGCAGCAGGCTCACCCGCTCCACCCGGCCCAGCATGCCGCCGAAGCGGCCGCGTTCGTTCCAGTCCGGCACCACCTCCACCGGAAGGCCCACGGACAGGCGGCGGGCATCGGCGGGGGAGAAGTAGGCCACCGCCTGGAGCACCGCGTTCTGTTTCCCCCCCAGGGTGCCCAGCCGTTGGCCAGCCTTCACCGTCTGACCCCGCACCACCTGGATGTCGAGGATCTGTCCATCCCGCTCCGCCAGCAGCTTGCTGTCGTAGCTCAGGCGGGTGCGGGTCACTTGGATGGCCCGGCCCAGCTCGTCGATGCGGAAGCGGCGCTGCAGCTGGGCCGTTTCCACCTCCAGCTTCACCTTCTGATAGGCATCGATGGCCTCTTTTTCGCGGATTTTCAACTCCGCCGCCGCCACATCCAGCTGGGTGGCCCGATCCTGGGTGGACACCACCTCCTGGGCCAGGGGGGCCACCACCTCCTGGCGGGCCAGGTAGCGGAAGTCGCTCACCTTCTGGTCGTAGGTGTCGCGCAGGTTGCGGTAGCGGC
>RGNC01000117.1 GCA_010029175.1 Synechococcaceae bacterium WB8_1B_136
GCTGGGCGTGCGCAACCGGAAGCCCTGGGGTCTGCCCATCGCCGCCCTGGCCATCGCCGGGGTGGTGTGGAGCAACTGGAACTCCACCGTGCTGCTGCTGATCCTCTGGGGCCTGGCGGCGGCAGGCCTGGCGGCACAACGCGCCTGGACAGCACTCGGGCTGTGGCTGGCGGCACTGTTGCTGGGGCTGGGGGTGTCGGCGCCGTTCTGGCTGCCGGCCCTGCAGCTGCTGCCGCTGGTGCGGCCACCGATGCCAACGGGGCTGTTTGCCGGGGAGTTCTTCGGTGCCGCCGGCGAGAGCAGTTTCGGGCGACTGCTGTGGATCCAGGCGCTGGTGCTGCTGCTGCTGCTGCTGGTGCGCTGGCTCGGCTGGGGACGCCGCAGCAGTGGGCTCGGCAGCGGGGGCCTGGTGCTGGCCGCGCTGGCGCTGCTGATGATGCTGCCGATCAGCCAGCCGATCTACGGGCTGGTGGCACCCCTGCAGCGGATTCAGTTCCCCTGGCGCTGGCTGGGGCCAGGCTGGTTAGGCGCCCTGCTCTGGCTCTGCTCCCCCGGCGCGCTGCCCGCTACCGCGGGCGTTGCAGGCGGATGGCGGCGCATCAGCCTGGTGCTGGCAGGCCTGGCTGCGCTGGGAGGCTGGTTCGACGGCCTATGGCGCTTCCGCACCAATCTGGTGGGCCATGCCCCCACGGGGAGCGAACGGCTTGCCCTGCGCCAGCTGCTGGCCTGCGACCCACTGCTGCCCTGCCCCCGGGGGATTGAGGCCCTCCCCGCCACGGGCGAGCTGGCCAAGCGCTTCGTCGCCCTGCCCGATGGCCGCATCGCCCTGGCCGGAGTGCCCGACTACACCCCTGCCGGCATCCCCGAGCGTTCCTGGCACAGACGCCTGCAGACCTTCTGGCTGCCGGCCTGGCCCCAGACCAGCTGGGCCAGCTTCACGGGCCAGGGGCGTGTATGGCTGGTGGATCGTTCCCCCCAACATCGAACCCTGCGCATCGCAGCCCGCAGCGCGGGCAGCCTCAGGCTGATGCAGTGGGCCTCACCCCTCTGGCAGGTGCACCTGCGGCCTGGGGCAGCGGCAAGCTGGGGACAACCACTGGCCAGCGGCGCAGCCGATGCCGCTGGCTGGGTGCAGGTGCCCCTGCAGCCCGGCAGCTGGATGGTGGAGCTGCGCTATGGGCGCTGAGCAGCTGGATCGCCAGACGCTGCAACCACGGCTGAGTGTGGTGGTGCCATTTCTGAACGAGGCCGCAACCCTCCCAGCCCTGATTTCGGCAGTGGCGGGCCTGCAACGGCAGCTGAAGCTGCCGGTGGAGCTGGTATTGGTGGACGACGGCAGTCGGGACGGCTCCTGCGCCATCGCCCGTCGGGAGCTGCAGGCCCGACCGGAACTGCAGGCTGTGCTGCTGGAGCTGTCTCGCAATTTCGGCAAGGAAGCGGCCCTCACGGCTGGGCTGGAGGCCAGCCGGGGTGATGTGGTGGTTCCCCTCGATGCCGACCTGCAGGATCCGCCCGAACTGATCGGCCCGATGCTGGAGCAGTGGCGCCAGGGCTTCGATGTGGTTTACGCCGTGAGGCAGCGGCGAGCGGGAGAAAGCCGCACCAAGCGGCTCACGGCCTTCGGCTTCTACCGACTGATCGGTCGGATGAGTGCCACGCTGATCCCAGCCGATACGGGCGATTTCCGGCTGATGGATCGCTGTGTGGTTCAGGCACTGAGCCAGCTGCCCGAACGCACCCGCTTCATGAAAGGCCTGTTCGCCTGGGTGGGCTTCCGCCAGACGGCCATCACCTACAACCGGGATCCTCGCCAGCGGGGCCAGAGCAACTGGAACTACTGGAAGCTGTGGAATTTTGCCCTGGATGGCATCACCTCGTTCAGCCGCGTTCCGCTGCAGCTGCTCAGTGGCGGCGGCGTGGCCATCGCCCTGATGTCGATGGTGTATGGCGCCTGGATGGTGCTGCGAACGTTGCTGTTCGGGATCGACCTTCCCGGCTACGCCTCCCTGATGACGGCCGTGCTGTTCCTGGGGGGCCTGCAGCTGATCGGGCTTGGTGTATTGGGAGAATATCTGGGCCGCGTGTTTGAAGAAGTGAAGCGCCGACCGCTCTATTTGGTGCGCCGGCGCTGGGAGCAGAGCTGAGATGTGGTGGCGAACCCCCTGGCTGCAGCAGCGCTGGTTGATGCTCAGCCTGGCCCTGGGCGACGGGCTGCTGCTGCTGGGCTTCTACAACCTGCTGTTCTGGCACCGTTTCGGTGGGTGGGCGGGGCTCACCGGGTCGATCGGCGCGCTGATTCTGGTGTGGCTTGGATCTTCGTATCTGCTGGGGCGCTATTCACGGCCGGATCCAGGCCAGCGCGACAGCCGCCGTCGCCGGCTGGCCACCACGCTGCTGATGGGGGTGGTGGTGCTGGCGGCGGTGGTGGTGTTCAGCTGGGGGTTCAAGCTCGAAGATCCCCGCACCTTCCGCAACTTCGTGGTGCCTGTGCTCGGCGCCGCCACGCTCTGCTCAGCCACGGCTCAGCTCTGGGTGACACGCCTGCAAACACGCCCGCGTCACTGGCTGCTGGTGGGCACAGAGCAGGAGTTGACCATTCTCAGACAGGAGCTGTCCAGCCACCCCAGCAACAACCAACTCCAGATCAGTTACTGCAACAGCGAAGCCCTCACAACAGCGACCGATTCCGTGCATCAACACGCCTGGGACGGCATCGCGGTGAGTGAAACGGCAGACCTTCCCGACAGCCTGATCGAAACCTTGTTGGAGGTGCGTGGCGGTGGTGGGGTGGTGTGCAACCTGGTGGGCTGGAGTGAGCAACATCTGCAACGGGTGCCCCCCGAATTGTTCTCCAGCCGCTGGCTGGTGCAGGCGGAAGGCTTTGAGTTGCAACCCGGGCGCTGGAGCTGGCGGGTGAAACGCCTGGGGGATCTGGTGGTGGCCACACTGCTGCTGGTGATCAGCGCGCCAGTGCTGCTGCTGGCTGCCCTGGCGATCAGACTGGAGGATGGGGGCCCAATCCTCTACCACCAGGTGCGCACGGGTCTGTACGGCCAGCGGTATCGCGTCTGGAAACTCCGCAGCATGGTGATCCAGGCGGAACGGGATGGCGCGCAATGGACAGGCCATGGCGACCCCCGGGTCACCACGGTTGGCTCCTGGCTGCGACGGCTGCGCATCGACGAGCTGCCGCAACTGGTGGCCGTGCTGCTCGGGGAGATGAGCCTGATCGGCCCCCGCCCGGAACGGCCGGAACTCGAAACCCTCCTGGAGGCAACCATTCCCCACTACCGGGTGCGCCACTGGATCCGGCCGGGCCTGAGCGGCTGGGCGCAGGTGTGCTTCCCCTACGGCGCGAGCGTCAGCGATAGCAGGATGAAGCTGAGCTATGATTTATATTATCTACGCAATGCGAGCCTCCCCCTAGATATCCTGATCTTGATGAAAACAATTCGCTTGGTTGTCCAAGCCAAGGGATCTGTGCCCGCCCGCATCTGCCCACCACAACCCAACAGATAATCCTCCAGATCATGCCAATCCGCAGGGGAATCATTCTGGCCGGGGGAAGTGGCACCCGCCTCCACCCGATCACCCAGGCCACCAGCAAGCAATTGCTGCCGGTGTACGACAAGCCGATGATCTACTACCCGCTCAGCACCTTGATGCTGGCGGGGATCCGGGAGGTGCTGATCATCACCACGCCCCATGATCAACCAGCCTTCGAGCGGCTGCTGGGGGATGGCTCCGCCTGGGGAATGAGGATCAACTACGCCATTCAGCCCAGTCCCGATGGCCTGGCGCAGGCCTTCCTGATCGGCGCTGATTTCCTCGCCGGTGCACCCGCAGCCCTGGTGCTGGGCGACAACCTCTTCCACGGCCACGACCTGGTTCCCCAGCTGGCCGCCAGCAACGGCAGCAGCACAGGCGCCACGGTGTACGCCTACCCGGTGCGGGATCCCGAGCGTTATGGGGTGGTGGAGTTTGCTCCCGACGGGCGGGTGCTGAGCCTGGAGGAGAAACCTGCCCGACCCAAGAGCCGCTACGCGGTGACGGGGCTCTACTTCTACGACGCCTCGGTGGTGGAACGGGCCCAACGGGTTCAACCTTCAGCCCGGGGGGAACTGGAGATCACCGACCTCAACCAGCAATATCTCGTTGAAGGGCTACTGAATGTGGAGCTGATGGGTCGCGGCATGGCCTGGCTGGATACCGGCACCTGCGACTCGCTCCACGAGGCCAGCAGCTACATCCGCACCCTGGAGCACCGCCAGGGGCTGAAGGTGGGCTGCCCGGAGGAGGTGGCCTGGCGCCAGGGCTGGATCACCAGCGCCCAACTCGAGCAACTCGCCCAGCCCCTCCAGAAGAGTGGCTATGGCGACTACCTGCTGCGCCTGCTGGAGGTGAACCATGCAGATTGAACAGCTCAGCACTGGCAGCGGCCAGCTGATGCACGGGCCGCTGCTGATCACGCCGCAGGTTTTCGGCGACGACCGCGGCTTTTTCTTCGAGAGCTGGAACCAGCGCCGTTTCGACGAGGCTCTCGGTGAGCCCATCAGCTTCAGCCAGGACAACCACTCCCGCTCCAGTCGCGGCGTGCTGCGCGGCCTCCACTACCAACTGGAACCGGAACCCCAGGGCAAGCTGGTGCGCTGCCCCGTCGGGGCGATCTTCGATGTGGCCGTGGATCTGCGCCGCAGCTCCCCCAGCTTCGGCCAGTGGGTGGGCGCCGAACTCAGTTCTGAAAACCACCGCCAGCTGTGGGTGCCGGTGGGCTTTGCCCACGGCTTCCTCACCCTCACGGAGACGGCCGAGGTGCTTTACAAAGCGAGCGGCTTCTGGAGCAAGAGCTGTGAGCGCTCGTTGCACTGGAGTGACCCGGACGTGGCGATCGCCTGGCCCCTCGATCAGCTGGCGGGAGCCGCACCGCTGCTGGCCGAGAAAGACGCCGCCGCACCCACGCTGGCCCAGGCGATCGCCGCAGGCGAGGTGTTTGCGTGAAAGTGCTGCTCACCGGTGCCGCCGGCCAGCTGGGCCACGCCCTGCGCCAACAGCTCCCCGCCGGCATTGAGCTGATCGCCACCAGCCGCAGCGGCGGTGATGGCCTGGTTCCCCTGGATCTCGCCGATGCCGAGGCCTGCCGCGCTGCCGTGCGCGAGCACCGGCCCCACTGGGTGCTCAATGGCGGCGCCTACACCGCCGTCGACAAAGCTGAGAGCGAACCGGAGCTGGCGTTGGCGGTGAACGGCGTCGCGCCGCGAGCCTTCGCGGAGGCCCTGCTGGATACCGGCGGGCGCCTGCTGCAGGTGAGCACCGATTTCGTGTTCAACGGCCGCCAGGGCAGCCCCTACCGCCCCGAGCAGCCCCGCGATCCCCTGGGGGCCTACGGGGCCAGCAAGGCTGCCGGAGAAGCAGCGGTGGAACAGCTGCTGGGCGCCACGGGAGGTGGCGTGATCCTGCGCACGAGTTGGGTGATCGGCCCGGTGGGCCGCAACTTCGCCCTCACCATGCTGCGCCTGCACCGCGAAAAGGCTGAGATCAACGTGGTGGCAGACCAAGTGGGCTGTCCCAGCAGCACCAACACCCTGGCGCAGGCCTGCTGGCGCGTGATCACGGCCAATGTGCAAGAGCCGGTGCTGCACTGGAGCGATGCCGGCGCCGCCAGCTGGTTTGATGTTGCGGTAGCGGTGGGGGAGCTGGGGCGGGAGCTCGGCCTGCTGGAGAACGCGGCACAGGTGAACCCGATCACCACGGCCGAGTACCCCACGCCGGCCCAGCGCCCCAGCTATTCGCTGCTGGACTGCTCCAGCAGCCGCGAGATCCTGAATCTGCCGCCCACTCCCTGGCGCCAGGCCCTGCTCACAGTCCTTCAGACCCACCGATGACCCGGCCCATGCCCTCGCTCACTGATCTGCTGGCGGGTCGCCGCCGCATCCTGGTCACCGGTGGCGCCGGCTTCATCGGTGGGGCCGTGGTGCGGCGTTTGCTCACAGAGAGCCAAGCGCTGGTATTCAACCTCGACAAGTTGGGTTACGCCACCGACCCCAGCCGCATCAGCAGTGAACTGGGCTGGAAGCCCCGCCGCAGCTTCGAGCAGCGACTGGCCGCGACCGTAGAGTGGTACCTGGCCAGCCTCCTCTGGTGCGAGCTGCCTAAATCATCTGAGATAGTTCTAGGAAACAACCAGTGAGATCCGAGCCGGTGCCACCACCACACTTTCCCAGTCCGCCGATCAGAACGACCATCACCCCGGTGATTCTCTGCGGCGGTACAGGCACCCGGCTGTGGCCCCTCTCACGGGCGAGCTACCCCAAGCA
>RGNC01000118.1 GCA_010029175.1 Synechococcaceae bacterium WB8_1B_136
TTCATGGAAGCGCTCACCATCTACGGCCTCGTGGTCGCCCTGGTGCTGCTGTTCGCCAACCCCTTCGCCAGCTGATCGCGAACGGAGCGGAGCGGGGGGCCTGTCGCCTGAGGGCGGCCACCCCCTGCCTGCACCGTCCTCATCCAGCTTTCAAGCCGTTCCGCGGCCCGCTTCATCCGCCCGCACCCCCGCCTCATGACCAGCTGGCTCCTGTTCGGTGCTACGGAGGGAGGTCTCTTCGACCTCGATGCCACCCTGCCGCTGATGGCGGTGCAGGTGGTGCTCCTCACCTTCATCCTCAATGCTCTCTTCTTCAGCCCCGTGGGTCGGGTCGTTGAGGAACGGGAGGGCTATGTCACCACCAGCCGAGCTGAGGCCAAGCAGAAGCTCGCCCAGGTGGAGCGCCTGGAGGCCGACCTCAAGACGCAGCTGAAGGATGCCCGCCAGGCAGCCCAGCGGCTGATTCAGGAGGCCGAACAGGACGCCGACAAGCTCTATCGCGAGGCCCTGGCCCTGGCCACGGCTGAAGCCAACGCCTCCCGCGAACAGGCTCGCCGCGAGATCGATGCCCAGCGTGAGTCGGCCATGAGCCAGCTCAAGGGTGATGCCGACAAGCTCGGTGCTCTGATCGTTGACCGCCTGCTGGCCGCCCGATGACTCTCCCAACCCTCTTCGCCAACCACGGCGGATTCGGTCTGAACTTCGACCTGTTCGAGACCAACATCGTCAACCTGGCGATCGTGATCTTCGGCCTCTACAAGTTTCTGCCCAACTTCCTGGGCGGAATCCTGGAGCGCCGTCGCGCGATCATCCTGGCCGACCTCAAGGACGCCGAGGAGCGTCTCGCAGGCGCCACCACCTCCCTGGCCCAGGCCCAGAAGGATCTTGCCGAGGCCCAGCAGAAGGCCGATGAGATCCGTGCCAACGGCAAGGCGCGTGCTGAGGCAATCCGTCTCGAGAGCGAGGCCCGCACGATCGAGGAGATGGCCCGCCTCAAGCAGGGTGCCGTTGCCGACCTCGACGCCGAAGCCGCACGGGTGAGCAACCAGCTGCGCCGCGAGGCCGCACGACTCGCCATTGAGAACGCCCTGGCCGCATTGCCGGCTCGCCTCAATGAGCAGTCCCAGGCCCAGCTGGTGAACCAGTCCATCCAAAATCTGGGGAACGCCTGATGCCGCTGCTCAACACCCTCACCACCCCCTACGCCGAGGCCTTCCTCCAGGTGGCTGAGTCCCGCCAGGAAGTCGATCAGGTGGTCGATCAGGCCAAGCAGCTTCTGAAGCTGTGGGGCGAATCCCCCGAACTGCGCGAAGCCATGGCCTCGCCGGTGCTTGAGGTGGAAGCCAAGAAGGCTGCCCTTGAGAAGCTGTTCGACGGGCAGATCACTCCCTCGTTCCTGAACCTCCTCAAGCTGCTCGCCGACCGCAACCGCATCGGCGTTCTCGATGCTGTGCTCGAGCGCACCCTCGAGCTCTATCGCGAGCAGCGCAAGATTGCCCTGGCCACGGTGACCTCCGCCTCGCCCCTGAGCGAGGAGCAGCAGGCCGAGCTCACCAAGAAAGTTCAGGCCGTGGCCGGTACCGACACATTGGAGATCAACCTCCAGGTGGATCCCGACCTGATCGGCGGTTTCGTCGTGACCGTCGGCTCCAAGGTGATCGATGCCAGCCTTGCCGGTCAGGTGCGTCGCCTCGGACTCGCGCTGGCCAAGGTGAGCTAGCCCCCCCGCGTTTCTCCTCTCACCCTCCGTCCTCCACTCCACCGCCTCCCATGGTTTCCATCCGCCCCGACGAGATCAGCGCGATCCTCAAGCAGCAGATCGCGGACTACGACAAGTCGGTCTCCGTCAGCAACGTCGGCACCGTGCTGCAGATCGGTGACGGCATCGCCCGCGTGTATGGCCTGGAGCAGGTCATGGCCGGTGAGCTGGTGCAGTTCGAAGACGGCACCGAGGGCATCGCCCTCAACCTGGAGGACGACAACGTCGGCGTGGTGCTGATGGGCGAAGGCCGCGGCATCCAGGAAGGCAGCACCGTGAAGGCCACCGGCAAGATCGCCTCGGTGCCCGTGGGCGACGCCATGCTCGGCCGTGTGGTGAACTCCCTGGGTCAGGCCATCGACGGCAAGGGCGACATCGCCACCACCGAGACCCGTCTGATCGAGTCGATGGCGCCTGGCATCATCCAGCGCAAGTCGGTGCATGAGCCCATGCAGACCGGCATCACCGCCATCGATGCGATGATCCCCATCGGCCGCGGCCAGCGCGAGCTGATCATCGGCGACCGCCAGACCGGCAAGACCGCCATCGCCATCGACACGATCATCAACCAGAAGGGCGAAGACGTCGTCTGCGTGTACGTGGCCGTGGGCCAGAAGGCCGCGTCCGTGGCCAATGTGGTGGAGGTGCTGCGCGAGAAGGGCGCCCTCGACTACACCATCGTGGTGGCGGCCAACGCCTCTGAATCGGCAGCTCTGCAATACCTGGCTCCCTACACCGGCGCCGCCATTGCCGAGTCGTTCATGTACAAGGGCAAGGCCACCCTGGTGATCTACGACGACCTCACCAAGCAGGCCCAGGCCTACCGTCAGATGTCGCTGCTGCTGCGTCGTCCCCCCGGTCGTGAGGCCTATCCCGGCGACGTGTTCTACTGCCACAGCCGTCTGCTGGAGCGCGCCGCCAAGCTGAGCGATGCCATGGGCAAGGGCTCGATGACCGCCCTGCCGATCATCGAGACCCAGGCCGGCGACGTGTCTGCCTACATCCCCACCAACGTGATCTCGATCACGGATGGCCAGGTGTTCCTCAGCTCCGACCTGTTCAACTCCGGCCTGCGCCCCGCCATCAACGTGGGCATCTCCGTGAGCCGGGTGGGTGGTGCCGCCCAGACCAAGGCCATCAAGAAGATCGCCGGCACCCTGAAGTTGGAGCTGGCCCAGTTCGATGAACTGGCCGCCTTCTCCCAGTTCGCCTCCGATCTCGACGCCGCCACCCAGGCCCAGCTGGCCCGCGGCAAGCGTCTGCGCGAGATCCTCAAGCAGCCCCAGTTCAGCCCCCTCAACCTGGCCGAGCAGGTGGCCGTGGTGTACGCCGGTGTGAAGGGTCTGATCGACCAGGTGCCCGTGGAGTCGGTGGTGCAGTTCTGCCGTGAGCTGCGCGAATACCTCAAGTCCAACAAGCCCGAGTACATCACCAAGGTTCAAACTGAGAAGCAGCTCAGCGAAGAGGCTGAGGCCATGCTCAAGGACGCCATCAACGAAGTGAAATCTTCGATGCTGGCTGCGGCCTGATCCAGACGGTTAACCCAGAGACCCGATTTCATGGCGAACCTCAAGGACATCCGCGACCGGATCAGTTCGGTCAAGAACACCCGCAAGATCACCGAGGCCATGCGCCTGGTGGCCGCCGCGAAGGTGCGCCGGGCTCAGGAACAGGTGCTGCGCAGCCGCCCCTTTGCTGACCGTCTGGCCCGCGTGCTGGAGAACCTCCAGTCGCGCATGCGCTTTGAAGATGCCGATGCTCCGCTGCTGGAGGATCGTGATGTCCGCACCATCACCCTGTTGGCCGTCACCGGCGATCGGGGTCTGTGCGGCGGCTACAACGCCAACATCATCAAGCGCACCGAGCAGCGCGTTGCCGAACTGGTGGGCCAGGGCTACACGGTGGATCTCGTGCTGATCGGTCGCAAGGCGATCAGCTACTTCCAGAACCGCGCCAGCCAGTACACGATCCGGGCCACCTTCACCGGTCTGGAGCAGGTGCCCAACGCCTCCGAAGCCGGCAAGATCGCGAACGAAGTGCTGGCCGAGTTCATCTCCGGCAGCACCGATCGCGTTGAGATCATCTTCACCAAGTTCATCAACCTGGTGAGCTCCAAGCCCGTCTCCCAGACGCTGCTTCCCCTCGATCCCCAGGGCATCGCCACCCCCGACGACGAGATCTTCCGTCTCACCACCCGGGAAGGCCAGCTGGGGGTTGAAACCAGCAAGCTGGAAAATGTGCAGCCCGCACTCCCCTCGGATCTGGTGTTCGAGCAGAGCCCTGATCAGCTGCTCAATGCGCTGCTGCCGCTCTATCTCCAGAACCAGCTGCTGCGCTCCCTGCAGGAGGCGGCGGCTTCCGAGCTGGCCAGCCGGATGACGGCCATGAACAACGCCAGCGACAACGCCAAGGCCCTCGCCAAGTCGCTCACGCTCGACTACAACAAGGCCCGCCAAGCCGCCATCACCCAGGAGATCCTGGAAGTGGTGGGTGGCGCAGCCGCCATGGCCTGAGGCTAGTTTGATCCCACGTCCCCAGGTGGCGGTCGCCTTCGGCGATGGCCTCCTGGGGTTTTTTCATGCCGCCACCACCGCGGGCGCTTGCTGTTGGCGGCAGCTCTGATCGGAACCGGCTGCCCAAGCCCGGCCAGGGCTTACAACAAGTGGAGAAAACCAGCTCCATCGCCCGTGCTGCATAGGTTGCGGGGGCGTAGCGCTCTCTCCCGATGACCTCTGCTTTCCGTCCCCTGGCGTCTTGCGGTGCGGTGACGCACTGGTGGAAACCGGGCCTGGCCGTGGCCGCTGCCGCCACCCTGGCGCTCACGGGCTGTTCCCAGACCCAGGACGCCGCCAAGCAGGCGGCCTCCAACGTGGGTGATGCGGCCAAAACGGCCGCCACCGGTGCCGCCACGGGCGCCTCCAACGCCGCTCTCACTGCGGCTGTCACGCCCGTGCTGGATCTGCTGGGCAAGGCCGACACCCAGCTCAAGGCCGGCAAGCTGGCGGAGGTGAGCTCCACCATGGGCGGCTTCGGCGCCATCTGGACCACCGCCAAGCCGGTGATCCAGCCCCTGGCCGGCGACAAGTGGCCCATGATTGAGAAGGCCGCTGAACAGGTGAGCGGCACCTTTGCCAAGGGCACCCCTTCGGCCGCCGATGCCAGCTCGGCCCTCACCGGTCTGATGGGTCCGCTCTCCTCGCTGGTGGGCAAGTAGGAAACCGGCCGCCCTGGCTCCACCGCCGATGCCATGCCGCCCGCTTCTGCCTCCACCCTCGCGCTCACGCCCCTGTTTCCCCTGGCCCTGGCCCAGGTGCAGCTGCGGCCTGATCCCTGGGACACCGCCGTGCTGATGCAGGAGGTGCTGGCCCTGCGGGGGGCCGCGACCGGCAACCCGGAGCCGGGCTGCGCCTGGACCGGGGACATCAACGGGGTGTGGCAGCTGCACCGGCTGGAGCCGTTCCAGTGGTTGCGGCGGCAGGTGGAACGGCAGGCCTGGGCCTACCTGGAGCAGCTCGGCTTTTGCCAGGGCAGCGTGGCGCTGCACATCCAGCGCTCCTGGCCCGTGGTGAGCGAGGCCGGCCAGGTGGTGGGTCGCCACCACCACCCCAATGCCCATCTCAGCGCCGTGTATTACCTCAACGGCGACGGCAGCGGCCGCAGTGGCTGCCTGCGGCTGTTTCCCCGCCATCAGGTGAACGAGCTGGTGCCAGGGCTGGCCGTGGGCCATGGCGGTCCGCTGGAGCTGGGCCAGAACGAGGAGGAGCAGCGCTGGAACGCGCCCTGGTGGGATGTGGCGCCCCGGGCGGGCCTGTTGGTGCTCTTTCCCGCCAGCACCGACCATGCGGTGACCGCCAACGACGACGACGATGAGCTGCGGCTCTCGGTGGCCTTTGATCTGGCCCTCAGCGCTCCCCCGGCCGGCCCGCAGGATCCGGCCCCAGCGGAGTATCTGGCCCCCCATCCCTCCCAGTGGAGTGGGGTGGAGGCCCCGTGATCCGGGAAGATGGAGGCCCCTCGGCTCGTCCGCAGCTGCTGCGCCCCCTCCATGCCTGAGACCTTCACCGTTGTCTGCGACCTGAACGGCACCGTCCACAGCTTCAGCTGTGGCGCCGACCAGACGGTGCTGGCCGCCGCCGAGGCCGCCGGAGTGGCGGTGCCCAGTTCCTGCTGCTCCGGCGTGTGCACCACCTGCGCCGCGATGATCCAGGAGGGCACGGTGCACCAGCCCGATGCCATGGGGGTGAAGGCCGAGCTGCAGCAGCGGGGCTATGCGTTGCTGTGCGTGGCCTTCCCGCGCTCCGATCTGAAGCTGCTGGCCGGCCAGGAGGATGCGCTCTACGAGGCCCAGTTCGGCCAATACCAGAAATGAGCGTCGCCGCGGCGCGCCTGCGGCCGCTCACCCTGCAACTGGTGCGCCAGCCGGGGCCGCTGCTGGCCCAGATCGAGGCGGCCCTGGCGCCCCACGGGGTGCCGCTGCGCTGGGCAATCACCGCGGTGGAGCCGGGCGCAGCAGCGGTGCTC
>RGNC01000119.1 GCA_010029175.1 Synechococcaceae bacterium WB8_1B_136
TGTGGCCCTGCGCGGACTGTTCATCATCGATCCCGATGGCGTGATCATGCAGAGCACCATCAACAACCTGCCCGTGGGCCGCAGCGTTGATGAAACCCTGCGTCTGCTGCAGGCCTTCCAGCACATCCGCAACAACCCCGACGAGGTGTGCCCCGCCAACTGGACCCCCGGCGAGAAGACCATGAACCCCGACCCCGTGAAGAGCAAGGAGTTCTTCGCAGCGGTCAACTGATCCGGCGGCCGGGCATCAATGCCTCAACTGCATCCAGGGCCCCTCGGGGCCCTTTTTTCGTGGGAATCCGCAGATCCCCGATCAGCTCAACAGGCTGCCCAGCAGACGACGCCCGTCCACACCACCGGTGGTTGCATCACAGGCCCGCTCGGGATGGGGCATCAGACCAAGCACATTGCCGGCAGCATTGCTGAGGCCAGCCACATCGCCCACGGAGCCGTTGGGATTGCGGCAATAGCGCAGCACCACCTGGCCGTTGTCCTCCAGCTGGCGGAGCTGCTCGGGTTCCACCTGATAGCGGCCTTCGCCATGGGCGATGGGAAAGCTGACCACCTCACCGGCGCCGTAGCTCTGCAACCAGCTGCAGGCGCCGGGCTGCACGGTGAGTTCGGTGGGCTCGCAGAGGAAGTGCAGGTGCCGATTGCGGGTGAGCGCACCGGGGAGCAGGCCCAGCTCAGTGAGCACCTGGAAGCCGTTGCAGATGCCCAGCACGCGACCGCCCCGCTGGGCAAAGGCCATCACCTCCTGGAGCACCGGGGCGAAGCGGGCGATGGCTCCGCAGCGCAGGTAGTCGCCGTAGCTGAATCCTCCCGGAATCACCACCGCATCCAGGCCTGTGAGGTCCCGCTCCTCATGCCAGAGAAAGCGGGTGCGAATGCCGAGGCAGCCCTCGGCCGCCCAGCGCACATCCCGGTCGCAGTTCGAGCCGGGGAACACCACCACTCCGAGGGTCATGGCTCAGGCCCCCGCGCCGGCATCGTCCAGGAGCTCGAGGGTCCAGTTCTCGATCACCGGGTTGGCCAGCAGGCGGTCGCTGAGCAGTTCCAGTTGTTGGCGGGCCGTGGCGGCATCGGGGGCGTCCAGCTCCACCTCAACCGCCTTGCCGATCCGCAGACGGCTCACCCCATCCACGCCCAGTCGTGCGGCGGCGGCGCGGGTGGCCTCACCGGCTGGGTCAAGCACCGATGGCCTGAGCGACACCAGCACACGGGCGGAGAAGAGGGGCACCTGAGCTCCACAAGGATTGTTAAATCTTGGCAGGCCGACTTCCACGGCCACCAGCCCCTGATCAGGTTGGAGAAGGCCCCTGTTCCTGCCCCGGTGGTGAAAGGCCTCTGGCGATGGCCGCTGCTTCCAGCCGCTCTGCTGCTGGCAGGGTTGAACTGCGCTCCGGCAGGGGCGTTGCCAGCGGAAGCGGAGCCAGCTCAGAGGGTTTCGCTGCAGTGCAGGCTCGGGCAGGGCCGCTGGCAGCCCTGCACCATGACGATCGAGCAGGTAGGCCAGCACTGGTGGCTGCAGGTGGGTCAGCAGCGGCTGGAGTTCCGGGGCGACGGGCGCGGTGCCCTCACCCTCACCGGAAGCCAGGGGGATCAACGGCCGGTTGTGCCCGTCTGGAGCAGCGATCAGGCCCTCTGCTGGGACGGCGTCTGCGCCAGGGGGGCGTTCCCGCTCGATTGAGCCTCAGGTCATGCGAACGCAAGGCCGAGGCTTGGCTGCAGCTCCTGCTCCAGGGCGGCGGGATCGAGGCTGAGGCCCAGCGCCACCAGCTCGAGGCCGGTCTCGCCCGGGGGCAACTGGGAAGCCGTGTCAAACCAGCACTCCAGCCGAGGACCCACGGCCTGGATCTGAAGCGGGTGGGTTTTGCCCGGCAGCCAGGCACGACCCTTCAGCCGCAAGAGGTTGTGGCGTTGGATCAGGGCCTGCAGCCGCTGCTCCAGCAGCACGCGGTCGATGGGGCCCACCAGGCGCACCACCGACGACTGCATGGCGACATGGCTGTGGTCGTGGTGATGGCTGTGGTCGTGATGCTCGTCATGGCCAGCCGGGTCGCTGGCGGAGCGCTCCAGGCCGAACAGCAGGGCTGCAGGCACGTTGCCCCGCTCCATCCACACCGTGCTCACGCCGGCTCGCAGCTGACCCGCCAGGCGCTGGTCCACCAGCTGCCGCTGGTCGTCCGCAAGGCGATCAGCTCGACTCACCACCACCAGATCAGCGGCCTCCAGCTGGTCCAGGAACAGATCGTCGATGTCGGCGAGGTGATCCAGGCTGGGATCCGCCAGCCGTTGCGCCTCGAGCGCCGCGGGATCGCCCACCACGCTGCCGGCGGCGAGGGCCTCACCATCCACCACGGTGACGACCCCGGTGACACGGGTGCGGCTGCGGATCTCGGGCCACTGGAAGGCCTGCACCAAGGGCAGAGGCAGAGCCAGGCCACTGGTTTCCACCACGATGCCGTCCAATTGCTCGGCCCGCTGCAGCAGGGTCTGCATGGTGGGCAGGAATTCGTCCTGCACGGTGCAGCACAGGCAGCCGTTGGCCAGTTCCACCACCCGACCCTCCAGCTCCTGCTCCGGGCAGAAGCCGCAGCTGCGCAGCAGGTCGCCGTCGATGCCCACTTCGCCGAATTCATTCACAAGAACGGCCAGCCGCAGGCCGCTGCTCAGCAGCAGCTGTCGCAGCAGGGTCGACTTGCCCGCCCCAAGAAAGCCGGTCACCACAGTGACCGGCAGGCGCCCCCGATTGCCGCTGTTCATCTCAGGGCACCAGGGTGGTCCAGGCGAAGGCCAGGCCCACACCCATCAGCAGTCCGGCCGCCAGGCGGAGGTTGGCGGTGCCCCACCGGCTGGCCCACCGGCGCACCAAGGTGAGGGAGCCGAGCAGCAGCAGGCCCTGGCTCAGCAGCAACCCCAGGAGGTAGAAGCTGATCGGGCTGGGTTCCCAGCCGATCACCGAGGCACTCAGCACGTAGCCGTGCAGGGCGAAGGCGGGCAGCAGAACGGCCGCAGGCAGACGATCCAGCAACACCAGGGCCACCGCCACCAGGGAGAGGGCCACCAGCAGCTCGGAGCCGGGCAGGCCGGGCAGCACCAGGCCGAGGGCGGATCCAGCCAGACCCACCGCCAACAGGGACAGCATCCAGACCTGGCGCCGCTGCAGGCCCACCAGGCCCAGTGCCAGCAGAAACAGCAGGTGATCAGGGCCGAGCAGCGGGTGGGCCAGACCACTGATCAGCCCGATGAGCGGTGTGGGCGTGGCCGCACCGAGGGCCCCCATGGCGTGATGGGCACTGGCAGGACCAGCCCACAGCAGCAGGGCCATCAGGCCAGGAAGGCCGATGGCCGGTGGCCATGCCAAAGGAGGCGCGGCAGGCGAACCGCCTGCGGCAGAAGAATGAGTCATCCGGAACAACTGGTCCGCGCCAGGGATGGAGGTGGGTACCGGCGGGCGTTCTGACTGGAACCTCTGCCACAGGAGAATCCCTGGTGCATCAGCTCTTCACAGCTGCGGGACAGCGCCGGATTTGCACCGGACTTTCCCCGTTTCCTCCACTGAGTGGTCTTCAGCGGAACCGGAGTTTGAAATCTAGTCCGTTTGGGTCAACGGCAGGCCAGGCTGTCGCGGGTTGCCACACCGGTGCCGGGATGGATGCCTGTGGCACGGGCGCAGAGGGCCTTTTGCTGCGGCAGGTCCAGCACCGCATCGCTGAAGTCGGCGCCGTCGATCTGGGCATCGGCGAACCTGCTGTTCATCAGCATGGCGTTGCGAAAAAGCGCTCCCCGCAGGTCGGCATGGTCGAAGCGGGTGGCGAAGGCCACGGCGTCCTCCAGGTTGGCCCCTCGCAGGTCGGCGTTCTGCAGGTCTGCAGTGTTGAACACAGCCCCACGCAGGTCCGCTTCGCTGAGGTCATACCCCTGCATCGACGCCTTGAGGAACTCCTTCTGCTGCAGGTTGCGTCCGTGCATGTCGGGCTGGAGGTCCTGCACGCTGCGCTGCCCCCTCAGCTCCGGGGCCGTGATCGCCTGGGCCGGGCCACAACCGCTCCCCAGAACCGCCACAGCCAGCACCAGGGCCAGCAGCACCGTTACCCACCGCCTCGGAACCACGCCCACGGCACCACTAACTTGGTGCGCTCAAGTTATTGCAGGCCCAGGCCGCCCCGCGACCCATGAGCAAGACCCTGCGGGTGGTGGTGCCTCCCCATCCCCTGATCGGCCACTGGCTCACGCTGCTGCGCGATCACCAGACGCCCAACGCCCTGTTCGCCACGGCCATGGCCGAACTGGGCCGCTGGCTCACCTATGAGGCGCTGCGCGACTGGATCCCCTATCAGCGGGTGCAGGTGCAAACGCCCCTGGCCCTGACCGAGGGCACGGTGGTGGATGGCACGGTGCCGCTGCTGGCCGTGGCCGTGCTGCGGGCCGGGCTGGGCCTCTGGGAGGGCGGCCGCACGGTGTTGCCCAGTGCGGCGGTGGCGCACATGGCCTTCGAGCGGGGAAGCCCCGGCGGTGCGCTGCACTGCTGCCTCAATGGGCTGCCCGGGCAGATCCCGGCTAATGCCGGCGTTCTGGTGTTTGCGCCGGTGCTGGCCAGCGGCGCCACCGTGATCCAGGTGCTCGAGCAGCTGGAAGCCCTGGGGGTGGGCGGTGCTCGCGTGCGGGTGGTCACGGCCCTGGCCGCCGCCCCGGGCCTGAAAACCCTGGGGGAGCGCTACGGCGACCTCACCCTCCACACCGGCTGCATCGACGCCGAACTGGATGGGCAGCAACGGATTGTGCCGGGACTGGGGGATGTGGCGGAGCGGCTCTATGGCCTGGTTTCCGCGGGCTCCGTAGGCTGAACACACGACCCCTTGACGTTCAGCTGCAGGCGATGGCCAACCGAGGTGACAGTGGCTCCAGCATCCTGGCCAGCACCCTGGCCGGCGCCGTGCTCGGCGCCGCCGGACTGGCCTGGTGGCTGCTGACGGAAACGGAGCGGCGGCAGCAACGGCAGCGACAGCAGCGCGGGTTGCGGCTCTCCCGGCTTCAGGGAGGCGTGGCCGAGGCCCCTGCCCCGTTCCACAGCGGAAGCTCGATGCCCGACAGCGCCCTGCAGGACAAGGTGCAACAGCTCAACCAGGCGATCGACGACGTGCGTCGCCAATTGGAGAGTCTGAGCACCAACGGCTGAGCCTGGGGGACGGCAGCGGGAGCGCCACTGGGTAGGTTTCATCACACTGCACCCTTCGCCGCCCATGCTCCGCTCCGCCGCGATCACCCAGGGGATCCAGCGCTCTCCCAACCGCGCCATGCTGCGGGCGGTGGGCTTCGGCGACGGCGATTTCAGCAAGCCGATCATCGGCATCGCCAACGGCTACAGCACGATCACGCCCTGCAACCTGGGGCTGAATGATCTGGCCCGCCGCGCCGAGGAGGCGGCCCATGCCGCCGGCGCCATGCCCCAGATGTTCGGCACGATCACTGTGAGCGATGGCATCTCCATGGGCACCGAGGGGATGAAGTACTCCCTGGTGAGCCGCGAGGTGATCGCCGATTCGATTGAAACCGCCTGCAACGGCCAGAGCATGGATGG
The DNA here is from genome assembly GCA_010029175.1 of Synechococcaceae bacterium WB8_1B_136. Lineage (GTDB taxonomy): Bacteria > Cyanobacteriota > Cyanobacteriia > PCC-6307 > Cyanobiaceae > Vulcanococcus. The sequence continues at coordinate 5,585 of RGNC01000119.1, forward strand.
GCTGCTGGCGATCGGCGGCTGCGACAAGAACATGCCCGGCGCCATGCTGGCCATGGCCCGCATGAACATCCCGGCGATCTTCGTGTACGGCGGCACGATCAAACCGGGCAAGCTCGGAGCCTGCGACCTCACCGTGGTGAGTGCCTTTGAGGCGGTGGGTCAGTACAGCGGCGGCAAGATCGACGAGCAGGAACTCACCGCGATCGAAAAGAACGCCTGCCCTGGTGCGGGCAGCTGCGGCGGCATGTTCACCGCCAACACGATGAGCGCCGCCTTTGAGGCGATGGGCCTGAGCCTGCCCTACAGCTCCACGATGGCAGCCGAAGATCCGGAGAAAGCGGATAGCGCCGCCCGCAGCGCCGAAGTGCTGGCCCAGGCCATCAAGGCCAACATCTGCCCGCGCGATCTGATGACCCGCGAGGCGTTCGAGAACGCCATCAGCGTGATCATGGCGGTGGGCGGCTCCACCAACTCCGTGCTGCACCTGCTGGCCGTGGCCCGCACCGCCGGCGTGGATCTGAGCATCGACGACTTTGAGACGATCCGCCAGCGGGTGCCGGTGATCTGCGACCTCAAGCCCAGCGGCCGCTACGTGACCGTGGATCTGCATCAGGCCGGTGGCATCCCCCAGGTGATGAAGCTGCTGCTGGATGCCGGTCTCCTGCACGGCGATTGCAAAACCATTG
>RGNC01000120.1 GCA_010029175.1 Synechococcaceae bacterium WB8_1B_136
GGCTGGAGCAGCTCCACCACGTTGCTGGGGCGGGCCATGAACGGGTTTCCGGGCTCAAAGCATCCTCCGCTGGCCCGCCAGCGGTGGCGGAAAGCCTGGGTTTTTGTTCGGTTTCGCCTGTGGTTTTATGACAGCAGACCAGCGGATCCATGGCACGCAAGCAACGCCTCGATCTGCATCTGGTGGAACAGGGCCTGGCCAGCAGTCGCCAGCAGGCCCAGCAGCTGATCCGGGCCGGCAAGGTCCGTTGCGCAGACAAGGTGCTCGACAAGCCGGGTCTGGATGTGCCGGCCGACATCGCCCTGGTGGTGGAGCAGCCGCCCCGGTTTGTGTCGCGCGGGGGCGAGAAGCTGATCGCCGCCCTGGAGGCCTTCCCGATCCAGCTGGCGGAGCGGGTGTGCCTCGATGGTGGCATCTCCACCGGGGGCTTCACCGACTGCCTGCTGCAGCAGGGGGCCAGCCGGGTGTACGGGATTGATGTGGGCTATGGCCAGACCGCCTGGAGCCTGCGCACCGATCCGCGGCTGGTGCTCAAGGAGCGCACCAACCTGCGCCACCTCACCCCCGAAGAGCTCTACGGCGAGGCGGATCCGATCCCGGACCTGGCGGTGGCGGACGTGTCGTTCATCCGGCTGGCCCTGGTGCTGCCGGCCCTGGGGCGCCTGCTGCAGCAGCAACGGCGCGAGGCGCTGCTGCTGGTGAAGCCCCAGTTCGAGGTGGGCAAGGAGCGGGTGGGCAAGGGCGGTGTGGTGCGTGATCCGGCTGCCCATGCCGATGCCATTGAAGGGGTGATCACGGCGGCGAGGGCTGAGGGCTGGCGGGCCTGCGGGCTGGTGGCCTCACCGATCACCGGACCGGCCGGCAACCACGAGTATCTGCTCTGGCTGCGCAGCGGCGACTGGGCTGAACAGGAGCAAACCACCGAGCTGGCCCCCACGGAGGACAGCATTCGGCGGTTGGTGGCCCTCACCCTGGCGGCCTGAGCCGAGGGGCGGGGCTCAGATGGCGCTGCTGTCGCGATCGCCGGTGCGGATGCGGATCACCGAGTCGATCGGGCTGATGAAGATCTTGCCGTCGCCGATTTCGCCGGTGCGGGCGGCGTCCTGGATGGCGTTCACCACGGTGTCGACGCGGTCGTCGTCGATCACCACCTCCAGCTTGAGCTTCTGCAGGAACTCCACCGTGAATTCCGAGCCGCGGTAGCGCTCCACCTGGCCCTTCTGACGGCCGAAGCCCCGCACTTCGCTCACGGTCATGCCGACGATGCCGGCATTGACCAGCGCCAGCTTCACATCTTCCAGCTTGAAGGGGCGAATGATGGCCTCGACTTTTTTCATGGAACCGGGGGGCTCGATCTGCAGGGAGTCTCTCAGGAAAGATCCGGGAGAGGAAGCGGGCCGCAAGGACCGCTGCGCCATTAGGCCTCAGCCTCTGCGGGGTTGGTGTTGTGGTTGCTACAGGCGTGCGGCTGCGTAGCATCCGGCGGTCGCCGCCCTGGCCCCCTCCGATGAGCGCAGCCGCTGATCCCCAGTCCGCCGGGCAGCAGACCCTCACGCCCCTCTATGGCGAGCGGGCCATCGCCGAAGCCGAGCTGATCTGTTTCGACAACCCCCGCCCCGGCCGGCCCTATGAGGTGTCGATCACGCTGCCGGAGTTCACCTGCAAGTGCCCGTTCTCGGGCTATCCGGATTTCGCCACCCTGCGGCTGCTCTACCAGCCCGGCCCGCGGGTGATGGAGCTCAAGGCGATCAAGCTCTACGTGAACAGCTACCGCGATCGCTCCATCTCCCATGAGGAGGTGGCAAACCGCATCCTCGATGATTTCGTGGCCGCCTGTGCGCCGGTGTGGATGCAGCTGGAGGCCGACTTCAACCCCCGCGGCAACGTGCACACGGTGGTGCGGGTGAGCCACGGCAGCCGCCAGCCCTGCTGATCAGCTGGGCACTTCCGTTGGCAGGGCCGCCAGCAGGGCCGGCAGCTCCTGGGCGAAGGCGGTGAGGTTGCGGTTGCACAGCCCGCCCACGTGCAGTTTGTGGTGCTCCGGTTCGGCGATCGCCCACAGCTGACGCGTGGCCACCAGGCTCAGGGCACCGCCGGCCAGGGCAATGGCGAATCCCGCGTACACCAGGGGCACACCGGGATCCCGTTTGAGCAGGATGCCACTGGCGGGCACCACCGCGGCGATGCGCAGCGGGATGCCGGCGATCTCCACGGCGGAGCCGCCCGGGATCAGGGTGCCCAGCTCCAGGGCCTCAGCGGAGTAGGCCGTCACCGGGCCCTGCTCGTTCGAAACCGCCAGCAGCACAGGGTTGGAGCCATCGGGACGGGTGGGCAGCACGATCCCCCAGACCTGATCCCCCAGCTGCGGGAAGCTCTGCAGGGGCAGCTGCAGGATCGGGCTGTTGCCCAGTTGCAGGTCGATGGCCGCCAGGGCCCAGTCGGCCTGATAGAGCGTCATGCCGCGGTAGCGCAGCGGATGGTTCACGCTGATCTCATGGCTGGTGCTGCCGGCCTGGGCAGCCGCAGCTGGCCCTCCGCTCGCCTCGGCGCCGTTGCCGGCGATCAGCTTGAGCTGGGAGCGGAACTGCTCGGGGCGGCCGGCGGGATCGCGCTCGATGGCGAAGTCCTCCAGGGTCACCGTCACCTGGGTGTCGCCCCGGCTGTTGAGCAGTTCCAGTTCGTTGCCGGGAGCCAGGTAGCGCTCCAGCCTCTGGCCCCCCAGGGAGCCCCAGGCGGCCCCCACCATCAGCACCACCAGGCCCGCATGCACCAGCAGTGGCCCCACCCGACCAGCCACGCCCTTGCGGGCGGCGAGGCGATCGCCCTGGCGCTGGAGTTGCCAGCCACGCACCCGCAGCACCTGTTCCAGCTGCCCCAGTTCGGCTCCGGCATCGGGGCAATCGAGGCTTTCCGCCAGGGTGAGTTTGCTCAGCTGGCGGGGGGTGCGGTAGTCGATCCAGCGCAGGGCTGCCTGCAGGGCGGGCCACTGGCGCCGCCAGCTGCACAGGATCAGGGCCAGTCCCAGCCAGGCCAGCAGGGCCAGAAACCAGCCGCTGGAATACACGTGATCGAGCTGCAGGGCCAGGATCGCGTCGCCGTTGAACAGGCCCAGCCAGGGTTCGGCGTCGAAGACGCGGTGGTAGAGCTGCGCACTCTCCTTCTGGGGCACCAGGGTGCCCAGGCCGCTGGCCACGGCGATCACGATCAGCAGGCCGATGGCCACGCGCAGATCGGAGATCCAGGCCAGCAGCCGTTTCACCACGCCCTCCACCGCACCGCTCATCACGCCCTCAGTTCCACTGGGCCAGCAGGGTGAGCCCACCGGTGATCAGGAGCACCATGCCACTGATGGGGGGCACCCACTGCCCCAGAGCCCGCAGGGCCAGCAGCCGGGGCACCCAGGCCGCTGCGGTGCCGGCCAGCAGCAGGGGCATCACCTGGCCGGCCGCAAAGCAGCTGAGCAGCACCATGCCGGCCAGTGGATTGCCTGCCTGGGCGATCCAGGCCAGCAGCACCGCCAGCACGGGGGTGGTGCAGGGCGAGGCCGCCAGGCCAAAGGCCAGGCCGGCCGCCAGGGGCGCCAGGGGGGCCGGCACCCGGCGACGCCACAGCTCCGGATCGGGGCCACTGGGCAGCCTCAGGGGCAGCAGCCCCAGCAGATTCAGGCCCATCAGCACCGCCAGGGCGGCCACCAGGCTGGGAATCAATCCCGGCACCTGCCCATAGAGCCGGCCCAGCCAGCCGCTGGCCAGCCCCAGCAGCACCAGGGCGGCCACGATGCCGCCACTGAAGCTGAGGCTGCGCAGCCAGGGCCGCTGGCCGTCGGCGTTGAAGCCGGCCAGGTAGGCGAGGGTCACCGGCAGCAGCGAGAGGGAGCAGGGGCCCAGGCTGGTGAGCAGGCCACCGCTGAACACCAGGCCCAGGGTGAGGGGCCCGGGGTTGGCCAGGGAGCTGCGGAGCAGTTCTTCGCTGGAGCGGGCCCAATCCGCCAGTGCCAGAGCGGACATGCTGGGGATCGACCGCGCAATCGGCTCAGCCTATCGGGGCACTCCGGCGGCTCGGGTCCTGGCGGCGCTCCCGACGGGCCCGGACCGGCTCCAGGCCCGCCCCCTCCAGGGAGCAACGGAGCAACAGCCCGGCGGTGAGCAGGCTGGAGAGCAGGGAATTGCCTCCGTAGCTGATCATCGGCAGTGGCAGACCCGTGGTGGGCATGGCGCCACTGGCCACGGCGATGTTGAGGATCGACTGGCCCACCAGCAGGCAGGTGCAGCCGATGGCCACCAGCCGTTGCTGGTTGCTGCGGCAGCTCAGGGCCACCCGCAGGCCCACGTAGCCGAACAACAGCAGGAACACCAGAAACATCACCGAGCCCACGTAGCCGAATTCCTCGGCGAACACGGCGTAGATGAAGTCGGTGCTCTGGATCGGCAGGTATTGCAACTTCTGGGTGGAGAGGCCGTAGCCCTCCCCCCACAGGCCGCCGGAGCCGATGGCCAGCAGGCTCTGCACCAGCTGGTAGCCATCCCCCTGGGCGTCGGTCCAGGGGTTGAGAAAGGAGGTGACGCGGATGCGCTGGTACTCGTTGATGGCGATGCTGCCCAGGCCAACGGCGGCGCCGGCGGCGGCGCTGCCGAACATCAGCGTGAGTGGCAACCCCGACCCCAGGGCCATCAGCCACAGCAACAGGCCACACAGGGCCGCGGTGCTGAGGTTGGGCTGCTTGAGAATCAGCCCCAGCACCAGGGCAAACACCCCCAGCCAGATCACCTTCTGATCGTTGGCGATGCGGCTCCAGTGGGAAAACAGGGCCGCTCCCTGCAGCACCAGAAAGGGTTTGATCAGTTCAGTGGGCTGGATCTGGATCGGCCCAATCACCAGCCAGCGACTGGCGCCATTCACGGTGGTGCCGATCACCAGGGTGAGTGCCACCGCCACGGCGCTGATCAGCAGGGCCGGGCCCGCCAGCCGCAGCCAGCGCCGCAGGTTCAGCCGCAGGGCCAGGTAGAGCAGGCCCCAGCTGGCGATCAGCCACAGCAGCTGGCGCTTCAGGTAGAAGGCGGGATCCCCCATCTCCCGGGCGGCCACCCACCAGCTGGCCGATCCCAGCACCAGCAGGCCGAAGCCGCACCAGAGGGCCACCATGCCCAGCAGCAACCGTGCCTCGGCGGGCCATTGTCCGAAGGGAACGGGCAGCCATCCCGGTGATCGGCTGCCGGACTGTGGGGTGCCGTTCCTGCTCAAGATTGGCCAACGGTGTCGCCCCGACTATCCCCCATGGTTGGTGGTTTTGCCAATGAAAAAGCCCGGCCGAAGGCCGGGCTGGTGAACATCAATGGCTGGCAATGATGGGGATGGCAACCTCAGTTGCCGACGTTGACCTGACGGCGACCGGTGACCAGCTCAACCTTCAGGATCTTGCCGCCCTGCTTCATGATTCGCTGCTGTTCAGCGAACCAGCTTTCGAAGGGCACCCACTTGGTGAAGAAGGTGTTCTGCAGCTCGCGCTGGGAACGGGTCTTCTCAGGGCAGGGGATGCAGGCCGTGACTTTGAACAGGCGCATGGGAGAGATCCGCAGGGTTTGCTGAAGCCAGTGGATCAGTTACCCAGGCCGGAGCTGATGTAGTCGAAGTACACGCCCATTTCACGACCGGCGTCGGGACCCACCAGGGAGGCGGTGACTTCCTTCATGGCCTGGATCGACTGAACGGTGGCGCCGATGGGCACGCCCAGGGAGTTGTAGGTCTCCTTGAGGCCATTCAGCACGCGCTCGTCGAGGATCGAGGTGTCACCGGCCAGCATGGCGTAGGTGGCGTAGCGCAGGTAGTAGTCGAGGTCGCGGATGCAGGCCGCGTAGCGACGGGTGGTGTACATGTTGCCGCCCGGACGGGTGATGTCCGAGTACAGCAGCGACTTGGCCACGGCTTCCTTGATGATCGCGGAGGCGTTGGCGCTGATGGTGGCGGCGGCACGGACGCGCAGCTCACCGCTGGCGAAGTACTGCTCCAGACGTCCCATCGACGAACCGTCGAGGTAGAGACCCTGGACGTCGGCCTGGTTGATGACGTTGGTGATGGCGTCTTGCATGGAACCTGATCGAAGAGGCGGTGGTTAGAGAGGAAGCAACCTCAGGAGAGGGCGCCGACGACGTAGTCGAAGTAGAAGCCAGCCTCTTCGGCATCAGCGCCGGTGAGCAGGCCCATGGCGGCGTTCTTCATCTCGCGCACGGCTTCAGCCATGGCTTCGAGGGGGGTGCCCAGGGAGCGGTACAT
>RGNC01000013.1 GCA_010029175.1 Synechococcaceae bacterium WB8_1B_136
CCCTGTTTTCCCTGCTGCTGCGCTTCAACACCGCCCAGCAGGGCCGGGTGCTGCTGGATGGTGCCGATCTGGCGGATCTCAAGGCGGCGGAATTGCGCCGGGCCGTGGCCCTCGTGCCGCAGCAGAGCAATGTGTTCTCCGGCACGGTGGCCGAGGCGATCGCCTTCGGCCGGCCCGCCAGCCTCGAGCAGATCAAGGCGGCGGCCCAACTGGCCAATGCCGATGGCTTCATCGAGGCCATGCCCGGCGGCTACCAGGCAAGGGTGGAGGAGCGGGGCAGCAACTTCTCCGGGGGCCAGCTGCAGCGGCTCGCCATCGCCCGGGCGGTGCTGGGGAATCCCGCGGTGCTGCTGCTGGATGAGGCCACCAGCGCCCTCGATGCCGAATCCGAGCAGGCGGTGCAGCAGGGCCTCGATCAGGCCATGGCGGGCCGCACGGTGCTGGTGATCGCCCACCGGCTCTCCACGGTGCAGGAGGCGGATCTGATCGTGGTGCTGGAGAACGGCTCCATCGTGGACCAGGGCAACCACGATCTGCTGATCAGCCGACCCGGCCGCTACCGCGATCTGTGCGAGCGGCAGCTGATCCGCGGGGCCTAGCCTGGGCTAGCCAGGAGCGCAGGGCAGATTCCGGCCATGGCAGAGCCGATGCCGCAATGGGACTACCGCGTGGTCCACATCAACGTGGAGAACAACACGCCACCGGAGCCTCCCGATCCCCAGGCGGCCAGCCAGCGCCTCGGCGGCACCCTCAGCCCCGAATTCATTGCCCGGGAGTTCCCCGGGCAGTACGGCGGCGGCGCTGAAAAGGGCGGGGCCAAGCATCCAGCGGAACAGTTGCAGCTGTTCCTCCAGCAGCTGGGCAAGGAGGGCTGGGAGCTCACCACCACCTCCCAGGTGGGGCCGCTGCTGATGTTTTTCTTCAAACGCCCGCTGCGGCCCGCCCCCAAGCTGCTGGCCAGCCCAACGGAAAGCAAGCCGGCGGCCTCAGAGGAGCACCCCCCCGAAGCCGATTAATCTGCCGCGGTGCAGACATCAACGCCATGACCGATTCCGCCGAGCAGCAGTCCGCCGGACAACAGCCGCCTGTGCTCACCTTCGAGGGCCAGCGCTACGACCTCAACGCCCTCCCCGATGACCTGAAGGAGCTGGTGCGCGGCATGCAGGTGGCCGATGCGCAGCTGCGGATGCACGAAGACACCCTCAAGGTGCTGGCCATCGGCCGGCAGTCGATGGCGATGCAGCTGAACGAGCGCCTCAAGAGCATCACCCCCCTGGCCGATTGAGGCGGCCGCCCGGGGCCTAGCCGCCGATCGGCAGGCCCCGATCGTTGAACATCCCCTCGAACAGCACCGAGCTCAGGTAGCGCTCTCCTGAATCCGGCAGCACCACCACGATCGTCTTGCCCGCATAGGCCTCTTCCTGCGCCAGACGCACGGCGGCCACCGTGGCAGCCCCGCAGCTGATGCCGGCCAGGATTCCCTCCTCCTTCATCAGCCGGCGCGCCATCGTCACCGCCTCCTCATCGCTCACCTGCTCCACCCGGTCCACGAGCGACAGATCCAGATTGCCTGGCACAAACCCTGCCCCGATGCCCTGGATCTTGTGGGGCCCGGGTTGCAGCGCCTCGCCGCCCTTAGTCTGACTGATCACCGGGCTGTTCTTCGGTTCCACAGCCACGCTCACCAGGGCCTTCCCCAGGGTTTGCTTGATGTAGCGGCTCACGCCCGTGATAGTTCCGCCCGTGCCCACTCCCGCCACCAGCACATCCACGGCGCCATCGGTGTCGTTCCAGATTTCAGGCCCCGTGGTGTCGTGATGGATCTGGGGATTGGCCGGATTCACAAACTGCTGCAGCAGCACGTAGCGATCCGGATCACTGGCGGCAATCTCCTTGGCGCGGTTCACCGCTCCCGTCATCCCCAGACGGCCCTCGGTGAGCTCCAGCTTGGCGCCATAGGCCGTCAGCAGCTTCCTGCGCTCCAGGCTCATGGTTTCCGGCATCGTGAGCGTGACGCCGATCCCCTTGCTCGCGGCCACGAAAGCCAAGGCAATCCCGGTGTTGCCGCTTGTGGGTTCAATGATCTCCTTCCCCTCCCCCAGCAAGCCATCACGCTCCGCGGCGGCGATCATCGCCGCGCCGATCCGGCACTTCACGGAATAGGCAGGGTTGCGCCCCTCGATCTTGGCCAGCACGCGGGCCTTGGCTCCGGCACTCACCCGGTTCAACTGCACCAGCGGGGTGCGACCGATCGTGAGGCTGTTGTCGCTGTAGATCGCGGCCATGGACCAGCTGGGCAGAGGCTGAATTGCCTGCACCATAAGAACAGCCCAGCCCCCTGTCCCCAAGCCTCAGCAAATTGCCTTGGCCAGCGGCCCTAGGCTGGCGCGCACCAACGTTTCACCTGCGGCATGAACCCGAACACCCTGCGCTGGATCACCGCAGTGCTGCTGTTCCTGGCGGCTGCCGCCTCCATCGCCCTGCCCTTCCTCTCGGCCACGGCCCTCACCCTCAGCATCGGCGTGATCGCCGCCGTGGCGGGTGTGAGCCAACTGCTGCGCATCGGCCAGGCAGAGGGCGGCAATGCCAAGCTGTTCCGCGCCCTCTCGGGCCTCTTCTACCTGGTGGCGGGCATCTGGGTGGTGGCTTACCCGGTGGAGAGTGAGGTGAGCCTCACGCTGTTCGTGGGTCTGCTGCTGATCTTCGAGGGGGTGATGGAACTGGCCGCTGCTGCCGCCAGTCAGGCCGAGGCCCGCGGGCTGGTGCTGGCCGATGGGGTGGTCACGGCGCTGCTGGGCGGCCTGCTGGTGGCCGAATGGCCCAGCGACAGCCTCTGGGCCGTTGGCACCCTGTTCGGCATCTCCATGTTCTTCAGCGGCATTCGCCTGGTGAGCAGCCCCAGCCCCGAAAGCTGAGGTTCACTGCAGTTTCACCACATCCACGGGCCCGCCATACACCGCCGTGATCTGCCTGGCGGCGGCAACGGCCCGCTCGTGGGTGTGGAATGTCCAGGCCGCACGGGGATCGGGCACCCGCTCGATGTGCTCATCGCCGCCGGCGATGGCCAGAAACGCCTCTTCACCGCCCGTCTTCAGGGCATAGCGCTCCGGTTGTGCGCCGCCGCCGCAGCTGTGGGCATCAATCCAGGGGCGCCAGAGATTCATTGTCATGGGTCAGCCTCTGCCGGCACATCCGGCCATGGTCTTCACCCGGCATAGCCAGCGAAAGCCCATGAGGGAACAGCTATTCACCACCCCCGCGACCAGCCCGTGAAGCGGCTGATCGTGGTGGGCGCCGGACCTGCAGGGCTGGCCCTGGCGTTGCAGCTGGCCGAGGCCGGACTCCCCGTGACCCTGCTGGAGGCCAGCCACAGCTTCAGCCGCCAGTTCCGCGGTGATGGCCTGATGCCCTCTGGCCTGGAGGCCCTGGCACGCATGGGCCTGGCCCAACGTGTTGAGGAGCTGCCGCAGCGCCCCATCCACAGCTGGAGCTTCTGGATCGAGGGGCAGCAGCTGTTCCACGTGAACGAGCCGATGGGAGCCCTGGTGCCCTGCCGGCTGGTGGCACAACAGGCCCTGCTGGAGGCCATGCTGCAGCGGGCCCTGCGCCAACCGAGCTTCCGCTGGCAGGCCGGAACACCCGTGCAGGAGCTGCTGCTGCGCAACCAGCGGGTGGTGGGCGTGGCACTGGCGGATGGCCGCCGGCTGGAGGCGGCCCTGGTGGTGGGCTGTGACGGACGCCGCTCACGGTTGCGCGAGCAGGCCGGCCTGGCCCTGCAAACCGAGGCAGCCGAGCTGGATCTGCTCTGGTTCCAGCTGCCCGCACCCCCACGGATGCTGGAGCACAACAGCTTCATGACCCTGGTGGCCGGTGGCTCCATCGCCAGCGCCTTCGTGGGTCCCAGCGGCGCCCTGCAGCTGGGCTGGGTGCTGCAGCCGGGGCAGTCCGCCCCGGCTGCCGGCAGCGCATGGGCCGAGGCGTTCGCTGCCCTGGCACCGGGATGGCTCGCCGATCACCTCAGAGCCCATGCCACGCAGTTGCAGGGCCCCCAGCGGCTGGGGGTTCAGGTGGGCCTGGCGCCGCGCTGGCAGCGGCCGGGACTGCTGCTGCTGGGGGATGCAGCCCACCCGATGAGTCCGGTGCGGGCCCAGGGGATCAACATGGCCCTGCGCGACAGCCTGGTGGCCGCAGAGCTGCTGATCCGCGCAGCCCGATCATCGTCCGATGGGCAGCGACTCTGCCAGGCCCTCGATCAGGCCTGCCGGGCCATTGAAGCCCGGCGCAAACCGGAAGTGCGGGCCATGCAACGGCTGCAGCGACAGGAGGCCCGCCAGGGCCACTGGCTGAGCCACACAGCCCTATTGCGCCAGGGCCTGGTGCAGTGCAGGCCGCTGGCCGGCCCCCTGGTTCGGCGCCTCTGGATGGCCAGGCAGCGGCCCCTGCGGGAGGGACTGGCCGATGGTCTCCCTCCCGCACGCCTGGCCTTCACGCCGCCCACCTGAGGGCTACGGCCCCTGCTGCTGGAGGGCGCGATCCAGCAGCTCCACCAGCAGCTCATTGAGGCAGCGCCCCGATTGCTCGGCGGAGCGCTGCAGCCGATCCAGCACCTCCTCGGGCAGCTCAAGCTGAAGGCGTTGAGGCAACTGATCCTCCCGCAAGCGAAACAGATCTGCCGAGCCAGGCGTTGATTCTTCGTTAACAGGCATCATTCACACTTCCGCCAGCAGATTGCCTAGGGCTTAGTGCTGGTGACATCAAGATCATAGGCACCCTTTTGGCGTAGATAGACACGAACGGCCTCGATCAACACCGTGCCCAGATTCTTGTTCTCGAGCAGTCCCAGCAACTTCAAGGCCCTATGGTCTTCATCGTTCACAGCAATCGTGATTCGGGGCATTCGCCAATCGGCCACTAGGCAATGATCGTAGCGAGGGAAAGAACATCTAACCTCGACGACTGGCCGTGCAGCGATGCACTCATGCAGGAGGGCATAAAAACATATCAATGGTCAAGAAACATCGCAAAAAAGCACCGGCCGAAGCCGGTGCTTTCGCTATGCAGGGGAAGGGTGGGGTGCTCAGCGCACGAACAGCATTTCCTGGTAGGTGGGCAGGGGCCAGGCGGTGTCGTCCACCAGGGCCTCCAGCCCATCCACCGCGGCCCGCAGCTCGCCCATGCGCTGCATCAACTGATCGGCGCAATGGCGCATGTGGGCTTCGGCACCGTGGGGCGCTGAGGCCAGAGCCTGTTCCAGGGCCGCGGCACGATCCAGCAGCTGCTGGTTGAGCTCAGCGATCTGCTGGGCCAGCGCCCGGGAGGGGGAAAGGCCGATCGATTCCTGCTCCTGAAGGGCGCCAGCCAATTCGCCGAGATAGGCGGTGGCGGCGGGATACACCTGGGTGCGGGCCATGCGCAGGGCAAGCTTGGCCTCCACCTCGATGGCAAGGCAGTACTGCTCGGCGTACACCTCAAAGCGACTCTCCAGTTCCACGGGGCTGAGCACGCTGTGACGGGCAAACAGGTCGCGCACCTCCGGGCGCTTCAGCACCGGCAGGGCATCCGCACTGCTGCGCAGGTTCTCCAGCCCCCGCTGGCTCACCGCCAGCTCGTGCCACTCACTGGAGTAGCCATCTCCACCGAAGATCACGGCGCCATGCTCCTGGGTGATCTGCTGCAACACGCCAAAGGCCGCCTGCTCGATCGTCTCCCGCTGGGCGAGCCTTGCCTCCAGCTGGTCGGCGATCCACCCGAGGGAATCGGCCAGGATCGTGTTCAGCGCCACCAGGGGGCCGGCCACCGACTGGCCGGAGCCCACGGCGCGAAATTCAAAGCGGTTGCCGGTGAAGGCGAAGGGGGAAGTGCGGTTGCGATCCCCCGGATCCTTGGCGAATTCGGGCAGGCTGTCGACCCCGAGTTGCATCACACCGCCACTGGCCGAACCCTTCAGTTCGCCGGCCTTGATCTGGCTGAACACATCCTCCAGCTGACTGCCGAGGTACACGGAGATGATCGCGGGCGGAGCCTCATTGGCACCCAGGCGGTGATCGTTGCCGGCGGTGGCCACCACGGAGCGCAGCAGGGGGCCGTACTGGTGCACGCCGCGAATCACCCCGCCACAGAACAGCAGGAACTGCATGTTGTCGTGGGGGGTCTTGCCGGGATCCAGCAGGTTGCCCTGGGTGCTGTTGCCGATCGACCAGTTCACATGCTTGCCGCTGCCGTTCACACCGGCGAAGGGCTTTTCATGCAGCAGACAGGTGAACCCATGGCGCTTGGCCGTGCTCTTGAGCACGGTCATGGTGAGTTGCTGGTGGTCGGTGGCCACGTTGGCCGCCTCGTACACCGGCGCGATCTCGAACTGGCCAGGGGCCACCTCGTTGTGGCGGGTCTTGGCCGGCACCCCCAGGCGATAGAGCTGATCCTCCACGTCCTGCATGAACACCTGCACCCGCTCGGGGATGGCGCCGAAGTAGTGGTCGTCGAACTGCTGCCCCTTGGCCGGGGGAGCCCCGAACAGTGTGCGGCCGGCCAGCTGCAGATCGGGACGCAGGGCCAGAAAGGCGTTGTCCACCAGGAAATACTCCTGCTCGGCGCCGCAGCTGGAATTCACCGGCGCCACCTCCTTGTTGCCGAGCAGCTTGAGCAACCGCTGGGCCTGGGCGTTCACCGCGGCATTGGAGCGCAGCAGAGGGGTCTTCTTGTCGAGGGCCTCACCGGTCCAGCTCACGAACACGGTGGGGATGCAGAGGGTCACCCCGTTGGGGGTGCGCATCAGGTAGGCCGGACTGGTGACATCCCAGGCGGTGTAACCGCGGGCTTCAAAGGTGGAGCGGATGCCGCCGTTGGGGAAGGAGGAGCCATCGGGCTCGCCCTGCACCAGCAGCCTGCCGGTGAATTCGGTGATCGCCGTGCCATCGCGCTTGGGCACGATGAAGCCGTCGTGCTTCTCGGCGGTGAGATTGGTGAGGGGATAGAAGACGTGGGCGTAGTACAGGGCGCCCCGTCCCGTTGCCCACTCCTTCATGGCGTTGGCGACGGCGTCCGCCACCGAGGCATCGAGCTTGCCCCCCTCGCGGATGGTCGTCTGGATCGACTTGAACACGCTGCGGGGCAGCGCCTCCTTCATCTTGTCGAGGGTGAAGACATCACTGGCCCAGATCTCAGCCAGGGAGGGGGCGGGCTGAACCGCGGCCGGCTTGCGGCGCTGGATGGTCTGCAGGGCTGCGAAACGCTCGGCGCTGGGCATGGCCTACCAGTTGGTATCACTGGGGAACATGCAAGGCGGCAGCGAAGCGCTTTTTAGTATCGGCCGATACAGTTTTACGGGTTGATGGCCTGGCTTGTGGGGCTGAAGCCTGCGCCGGCTCAGATCCGATAGCTGCGGGGCTGCCGGGGCAGGCACCAGTAGATCAGGGCCAGCATCAGCGCCAACCACAGCAGCCCCAGCAGCGGCCCCGTCACGGCACGCCCCACCGGCACGAGCACCAGCCACACGATGCCGTAGCTCAGGCTCACCGCCAGCCCCAGGGACAGGGCCACAATCGCCACCACCCGTCCCCAACCACGGCCGGCCAGCAGCGCCAGGGCGGCCACCAGGCCAAGAACCACGGCCGGCAGCACCGCCGCGAGCCCCACCACAAAGGTGGCAGCCGCCAGGGGGCCATCACTGAAGATCCAGGCCACCAGGGCCGGCAAGGCCACCGCATTGGCGAGCAGGCCGAGGATGGCCAGGCTGCGGTCCAGGCGGGGAGTTGGGCTCATGGGCCAGGGGTGTGCGTCAGCCCAAGGCTGGCAGACCGGCATGCCGGAGCGTGCGCCAGTCGCCCATGGGGGTGCTCACCTCCAGGCCGAAGTGGCTCACCACGCACCACTCCCGCTGGCTGGCGTCCGCCTGGGAAGCGATCAAGCCCTCGGCCTCACACCAGGCCAGGGCAGCGGCGTGGGCCTCTTCCAGCGAGTCGAACACGTGATCCAGCTCGGCGTGGGGCAGGCCCCGGGCATCGATCAGGCGGTAAAAGCGCCCTTGGGCGGGGATCGACACAGTCATGGGTCCAGGCTGGCGGGGTTGCGGGGGCCTGTCCGTCGTCTTCACAACATCTGCAGGTGCTCCGCTGTGGGCTTCAGCACAGCTCGAACAGCAGCAGGTCGGCACCGGCGGGGCCAGCCTGCAGCTGCTGGATCGGTGCCGGCGCGGCAAAACCCAGGCCATCGCCGCGCTGGAGCTGGGCGGGCAGTCCCTGCCCGGGCTCAGGGCTCGCCAGGTCGACGGCCCCATCAATCAGCTGCAGCCAGCCGCGACTGCCGGCCCTCAGGGGCAGCTCCAGCCGATCCCCGGGCTGGGGCCGGGCCCGCCAGAGCCGCACCGGCCGGTGGATGGCCATGGCACCGCCGCTGCACTCCGGATCCAGCAGGGGGGTCCAACCGGAGCCGATGCGGAAGGGCTTCTGCTCATAGGCCGGGGGAATGCCCGAGCTGCTGGGCTCGATCCAGATCTGCAGCAGCCGGCAGGGCTGCGCCGCTTCGTTCACTTCGCTGTGCACCACGCCGGTGCCGGCACTCATGCGCTGCACCTCACCGGTCCGCAGCACCTCGGCGTGGCCCATGGAATCGCGGTGGTTGAGCTGGCCCTCCACCATCACCGTGATGATCTCCATGTCGCGGTGGGGGTGCATGCCGAAGCCCCGGCCGGCGGCGATGGTGTCGTCGTTGATCACCCGCAGGGGCCCGAAGCCCATCCAGGCCGGGTCGTAGTAGGAGGAAAACGAAAAGCTGTGCCAGCTGTCGAGCCAGTCGAGCTGGCTATGGAAGCGCTCAGCGGCCGGGCGAAACACCAGGCCGGAGGCAGGGGTCGGGGTCATGGTCGGGGAGCGTGGAGGTGGTGCAAACGGGTGATCAGATCGGCGATGGAGTCGTCCTTGGCGGGATGGCTGCTGTTGCTCACCAGCTGACGGCCCACCACATGGGCACCGAGATGGGCCAGCTGCAAGCGCAGCGCGGCCATCAGGGTGTGGCCGCCGCCGCCGGAGTGGGTGGCGATCACCACCGGGCGGCCGTTGAACAGGCTGCGGAAGTCGTCGCCCTGCACCGACAGCCAGGCAATGGCGCTGGTGAGCACCGGCGGGATGGAGCCGTTGTATTCCGGCGCGCAGATCACCCAGCGGGGAGCGGCAGCCAGCTGGGCCTGAAGCCCCGCCAGGGCCGGGGGCAGACCGGCGGCCTGGGCCCGCGGGGTGTAGAGCGGCAGCTCGATGGCAGTGAGATCGAGCACGGCAGCGCTCTGGCCCTGCTGGCGGGCGGCAGCCGCGAAGCGCTCCGCCAGCTGCAGGTTCTCGCCGTTGCTGGCGGAGATCACAAGCACATCGGGCGAGCTGGGGGTTGTCATGGCTGGGAATCCAGGCTGGGGTAGTCGGTGTAACCCGCCGGGCCGGGGCTGTAGAAGCTGGCGGGATCGGCCGCATTGAGGGGCGCCCCGCGGCGAAAGCGCTCCGGCAGGTCGGGATTGGCGAGAAAGGCAGTGCCGAAGGCCACCGCATCAAGGGCCCCCGAGCCGATGGCGGCGTTGGCTTCCTCGGCGCTGTATCCCATGTTGGCCACCAGCACGCCGTTGAAGTGCTGGCGCAGCGGCGTGAGCAGATCGCCGTGCTGCTGGCCCAGCAGATCGCCGCGCATCAGATGCAGATAGGCCAGCGGCAGATCATTGAGCCGCTGGGCCAGCCAGGTGGTGAGCCCGATCGGGTCGCTGTCGGCCATGGCGTTGTAGCCATTCAGCGGCGAAAGGCGCAGACCCATCAGCGGCGTTTCAGGCGCCACCGCCTCCAACACCTCCAGCAGCAGACGCGCCCGGTTCTCGACCGGGCCGCCATAGGGGCCGCTGCGGTGGTTGCTGCCATCGCGCAGGAAGGAATCCAGCAGGTAGCCGTTGGCGCCGTGGACCTCCACCCCATCGAAACCGGCGGCCATGGCGGCCCGGGCCGCCTGGCGGAAACCCTCCACGATGGCGGGCAGTTCGTCGTCGCGCAGTTCGCGGGGCACCACGTAGGGCTGTTTGCCCTCAGGGGTGTGCACCTCATCACCGGTGATGGCGATCGGGCTGGGGGCCACAGGCTGGGCGCCGCCATTGAGCAGGGGATGGCAGGCGCGGCCGCCGTGCCAGAGCTGCAACACGATGCGGCCGCCAGCGCGATGCACCGCCTCGGTGGTGAGCTTCCAGCCCTCGATCTGGGCCTGGTTGGTGATGCCGGGCTCATGCCAGAAGGCGGAATTCCCCTCCAGCACCATCGTGGCCTCGGCCACGATCAGGCCGGCACTGGCCCGCTGGCCGTAGTACTCGGCCATCAGCGGCCCGGGCACATGACCCTCCTCGGCGCGGCAGCGGGTGAGGGGCGCCATCCAGATGCGGTTGGGCAGCTCCAGGCTGCCGAGACGCAGCGGCGTGAACAGGTCGGCCATGGCGAGGGGATTGCAAGGAACGAGTGGTGGGCCGCCCAACAGCGGCTCAGCCCCAGAACTTCCACCAGGGGCGTGTTGCGGCCGGGGCAGCGTTGCGGCTGGTGTGGCTGCCATCGCAGAAGGGGCTGTTGCCCGTGGCACCGCAATTGCAGAGATACACGGTTTTGGCCGCATCCAGCTGCAAGATGTGGGGGATCTTGCCGGTGCCCTGGTGGCTGCCATCACAGAAGGGGCCGTTCTTGCTGAGGCCGCAGGTGCAGAGGGCGTGGGCGCCGGCTTCGAGGGCCAGCGGGGCAGGATGGGAGGTGGTGCTCATGGCAGGTGGATCGCGAGGATGCTCCCTTGGGGGGGGATGTGCTGATGCTGCGGCCCGCGCAGACCGCTGCGCAAGAACGCACTTCAACGTGGCCGAGGTACCCGCAGGTGACCCATGAGTGACAGCCAGGGCTTCATCGCCAGCCACGACCACAGCAACTGCAAGGCGGAACTGGCCCTGCGGGTGATTCAGGGCCGCTGGAAGCTGTTGATCCTGCGGGAATTGATCGAGGGGGTGCAGCGCTTCTCCCATCTCAAGCGGGCCCTGCCCGGGTGAGCCAGAAGGTGCTCACCGCGCAGCTGCGGGAACTGGAGGCCGATGGCGTTCTGGAGCGCACGGTGTATCCCCAGGTGCCGCCCCGGGTGGACTACGCCCTCACAGGCCTGGGGCGCGAGCTGATCCCCGTGCTGGAGGGCCTGCACGCCTGGGGCCAGCAGGTTGGCCACCACACCCGGGGCCGCCAGTCGTCGGCCAGGTAGGCAATCCTCTGGGGGGCGCCGGAGCACTGGATCGGCATCGGCGGGCAGGGGAACACCGCCTTGCCGCCCTGGAACGCCTGGATGCAAGCCCAGCTGTAGGCGGCGTACTCGCGGGACTCGGTGCTGCACACCCCCCCCAAAAAAAAGGGGGCGGATCAGCTGCGTTGACCGAACAGACGACCCCAGCCGCCAGAGGCGTCGCGCCGCGCACAACGAAACACAACGGAGCTAACTCATACTCACTCCGCTTTAGGCTAGGCTGGCCGCATCCAAGCCAGAGGCCCTGATGGACCTGTCCAAACCCAACACCCAGGCCAACCTCGAGGCCGCCTTCGGCGGCGAGAGCATGGCCAACCGCAAATACCTCTTCTTCGCCGAGGTGGCCAAGCAGCTCGGCAACAGCGATCTGGCCAAGCTGTTCCGCGACACGGCCAACCAGGAAACCGAGCACGCCTTCGCCCACTTCCGCCTGCTCCATCCCGAGCTGGTGATCGAGGATCCAGCCAGCCTCAGCGAGGCCCAGAAGCAGGCGGTGCTGGCCCGCTGCCTGCAACTGGCCATCGAGGGCGAAACCTACGAGTACACAACGATGTACCCGGAGTTCGCCGCCCAGGCCCGCGCCGACCGCGACAGCGGCGCCGAAGCCGAGTTCAACGAGCAGATCGATGAGTCGAAGGACCATGCCGGCATCTTCCGAACGGCCGCCAAGAACTTCGGCCTGCTGGCACCGATCGAGCAGCACCACGCCGAGCGCTACGGCATCGCCCTGGAGGCCCTCAACGGAGGCGGTCGCCTGGGAGAGGCGGCCGAACCCGTGGCGGGCAAATGGATCTGCAAGGTGTGCTCGATGATCTACGACCCGGCCAGCGGCGACCCCGATTCCGGCATCGCCCCCGGCACCCCGTTCGAGGCCATCCCCGACAGCTGGGTGTGCCCCATCTGCGGCACCCGCAAGGCCAACTTCGTGCCCTACCGCGAACCGGAACTGCAGGCGGACTGAAACCGATCAAGGCCGCCCCCTAGCACACAGCCGCCGGCCCTCGGCGGCTTTAGTGTGGATTCCAGGACACGCGGCCCTGGCATGAGCCCCGATCTCCACCATCCCCACTCCAGCGCAGACCTCCACACCGGTGCCTCCAGCACCAGCCTCAAGTGGGGGAGCGATGGCGAACTCTCGCCCGTGGACCTGCAACGGGTGCTGGAGCGGCTCACCGACCCCAATCTCACCCAGTGCCAGCTGGAGCCGGAGCGCTGAGGGGCTCGGGGCCTCGATCACACTCCAGCCGATGTATCGCCCCATACCGCTGCAGCCCTGCACAATTGAGGCATGAGCCAGGTGGCCTCCCCAGCCCCGATCACCCGCCTGCTGGTGGTGGAGGACGACGACACCATCCGCGAGACGGTGAGCGAGGCCATGGAACTGGAGGGGTTTGCCGTGACGGCGGCCACCAATGGCCAGAGCGCCTGGGAGCTGTTGAACCGCGAGCGGTTTGATCTGGTGGTGCTCGATCTGATGTTGCCTGGCATCAATGGCCTCGACCTGTGCCGCCAGTTGCGCCAGACCAACAACCCGCCACTGATCCTGGTGGTGAGTGCCCGCGACACCGAAACCGACCGGGTGCTGGGGCTGGAGGTGGGAGCAGACGACTACCTCACCAAACCCTTCGGCATTCGCGAGCTGGTGGCCCGCTGCCGGGCCCTGCTCCGCCGCAACCGCAGCCAGGACCCCGTGCTGGCCAATGGCGCCGACAGCCACCAGGTGCTCGAACACGCCGACCTGCAACTGTTCCGGGGCGAATGCCGCGTGAGCCGCGGCGGCGAGGAGCTGAGGCTCTCCCCCAAGGAATACAAGCTGCTGGAACTGTTCCTGCAACAGCCCCGGCGGGTGTGGAGCCGCGAGCAGCTGATTGAGCAGGTCTGGGGAGTTGATTACATCGGCGACACCAAAACCGTGGATGTGCACATCCGCTGGTTGCGCGAGAAGATCGAAACCGACCCCTCCAACCCGATCCACCTGGTGACGGTGAGGGGGTTCGGATACCGCTTCGGCTAGGCCGATGGCCCTCAGCTCCCAACTCCAGCTGCTGCTGGCCCTGGCCGCCGGTGCAGCGCTCGGCTGGCAATGGCGCCGTCGCCGCGAGCAACCACGCAGCCATCGACCGCCACCGGAGGCGCCGCTGGACCTGCCGGCGGAACAGTTGCGCCGCTGGGTGGACGACATGCCCCTGGGCTGGCTGGTGATTGCGCCGGACAAGACCATCGCCAGCCTCAACCCCAGGGCGGAGAAACTCCTGGAGGTGGATCAGGGCCTGGCGCTGCTGGGACAACCGATCAGCGTGCTCGCCCCCTCCGACGAGGTGCTGCATCTGATCGAACTGGCCCGCGACAAGGGGGTGACCCAGCGGGGCAGCTGGCCCCTGGCCGGCGACACCCTGGACCTGCGGATGCTGGCCGGCAGCGGAGGCTGGGTGGGGTTGCTGCTGCAGGGGCGCAGCCCGCTGCAGGCCCAGCTGGAGCAGCAGGAGCAATGGGTGGGCGATGTGGCCCACGAGCTCAAAACCCCGATCACGGCGTTGATGCTGGTGGGCGACAGCCTGGCGGCGCGGGCCGAGGGACAACAGGCCGTGCTGGTGGCACGGCTGCAGCGGGAACTGCAGCGCCTGCAGCTGTTGGTGAGCGATCTGCTGGATCTCTCCAGGCTGGAGAACACCCCCCTGGCGGAGGGGCGCCCCGCCGCCGCGGTGGACCCCCGCGATGTGATCGGCAGCGTGTGGGCCACCCTGGAGCCGCTGGCCCGCGACCGGGGCATTCATCTGGCGGTGAATCCCGCCAGGGATGCGGTGCTGCTGGCGGCAGCGGACCCCGCGCGCCTGCACCAGGCCCTGCTCAACCTGCTCGACAACGCCCTGCGCTACAGCCCCGATCAGGAGGTGATCGAGGTGACGATCAGCCGCCGCGACCGCTGGTGCCAGATCAGCGTGCGCGACCACGGCCCTGGCCTGAGCAGCACCGACCAGAAGAGGTTGTTTCAGCGCTTCTACCGGGGCGATCCAGCCCGAGCGAAAGGCCCCCGCACCGGCAGCGGGCTGGGACTGTCGATCGTGCAACAGATCGCCCTCTCCCAGGGAGGCATGGTGCGGGCCACCAACCACCCCCAGGGGGGAGCCGTGCTGGAGCTGCTGTTGCCAATGGGCTGAGGGATCAGCCCCTCTGCAGGTGGCTCACCACGATCTGGCGCTGGCCATCGAACTGCAGCCAGCCTTCATCCCGCAGCAAGCCCAGCACCCGGGTCACGGTGACGCGGGTGGTGCTGAGGGCAGCGGCGATGTCCTGATGGGTGAGGCGCAGATTGAGGCGGAGACCCTGATCACAGGGCTGGCCGTACTCCTCGGCCAGCAGCTCGAGAAAACCACGCACCCGGTCTTCCACGCGCCGAAGACCCAACAGGGAGATCAACGCCTCCGACTGGCGCATGCGGCTGGCCATTGCCCGCACCAGGGCCATGGCCAGGTGGGGGGTGGATTCCACCTCCTCCATCGGCAGGCAGAGCAGATCGGTGTCGCAGAGGGTGATGGCCTCGTAGAGATCCAGATTGGTGAGCGGTTCGCCGAAGGGCTCGTTGGCACCGGCCAGGCCCAGCACCAGGTCTTCTCCCTGGTCGGTGATGCAGCTCAGTTTCACCATGCCACGCACCACCATCCACACGTGGTTGCGCAGCAGCGGCACGGCACTGCCAGTGGAGAGGTGCACGAGGTCGCGCTTCTGGAAGGTGTTCTCCAGAACACCCCTGAAGGCCAATTCACGGGATGGCGTGAACACCATGGCAACCACCGATCGGCTGTGTTGCAGAAACGCTACGCAGCGGTAGCAGGCCCCAGGCAAAGCTGCGGTAGTGCTCCCGTTAAGACTGGGTTAGACCCAGGGGACGGCGCAGCATCCAGAGCTGTTGGCCATCGCGCCACAACAGCACCAAGGCCTCCTTGTCCACCAGGGAGAAGCCATGGGCCCGGCCCAGCCCGAGCCCCAGGCCCGCCAGGCTTGCCTCGGCCACCCGGCGCACCCCCGTGCCAGAGGGCAGGGAGCCAAAGGGCGCCGGCGTCGACTGGGCTCCCTGCCACAGCCGTTGCAGCTGGGCACTCTGTTCAGGAGTGAGCCAAAGCTGGCGGCGTCGGATCTCCTGGGCCGCGGCGTCCTGGGTGGGGGGCGCTGAACCGCTGCCCGGGATCCAGGCCTGAGCCAGCTCCAGGGCCTGGGCGGCCTGGGCGGGCAGGTCGGCATCAGCGCTCGACCAGCGCCAGCCCTCGGCAGCAGCAGGGGCAGGGCGGGGCCGAGCCGTGGGGGCTGCCGCCTGGGGGCCGGCTGCATCCGGTGGTGGCGGCGGCGGCAGGGCATCGAGGGCCGCCAGGCCCGGCAGGTTCAGGGCCAGGGGCTGCCGCTGGGCTCGCGCCAGGGCCGCTTCCTCCGCCATCAGCTTGCGACCCAGGCGCAGCAGTTGGGGGGCATCGGCCAGGCGGCTGCTGGAGCGGGGTTCTGCTGGCCGGGGCGGGCGCAGCAGGGTGAGCAGAGCCAGGCCATGGATGCCGAGCGCCACTCCCAGGGCCAGGGGCAAGGGCCGACGCAGCACCAGCTGCAGACGATCAGGTGGCAGGAAGTTGAAGTTCAAGCGGAAGTCCTCCGTCGTCGAGCACATCAATCAGGCGCAACACCCGGCCCCAGGGGGTGCCGGGATCCGGCACCAGCCGCAGGCGCTGCCAACCCGGACGGGCAGCGGCCTTGCGGGCCAGCAGCAGCACCTGCCCCTCGGTGACCGGCTGGTTCCAGAGCCGCAGGCCACCATCGGCCTGCAGCTGCAGGCTCAGCACACCGCGGGCCATGGGCCGCTGGGCGAGGCGCTGGGGCAACACCAGCAAGCCCAGGGCCAGGGCCGAAACGGCCAGGCCCCAACAGCTGAAGGCCAGCGCTGGCAGCCAACTGTGCTTCATCCCTGGCTGGCCAACTCCAGCTGCACAGCGCCGCGGCTCTGACGCCGCAACCACTCCAGCTGCTGACTCACCTCGGCAGCGCTGAGCCCGGGGGAGGGAAGAAAGCGAATGCGCAGGGAGGCCCCCCGCGCCCGCAACTGGCGGGCCAGCAGCTCCTGCCGCATCGGCAGACCATTGGCATACCAGGTGCCGGAGGCGGTGCGAGCCAGCACCAGGGCCATGGCCGCAGGTGCTGCCACCGCCCTGCGGGGCAGGGGCTCGGGGGATCCCGCCAGCAGAACCGGCAGGGCCGCCACCCCGGTGATCACCACCAGAATGGAACCCAGGGCAGGGGTGAGCGCCGCCAGCATCGGGCTCATGGACGTGGCTCCTGGTGCAGCTCGATCACAAACAGCTCCAGGGCATTGGTCTGCCAGTGACGCAAACCGCGGTTCACCTGGGCCAGCACCAGGGCCAGCAGGGCCAGCTGCAGGCCGACAACCGTGGCCGCCAGCACATCGGCATAGCCCACCAGGGGGGTGGAGGAGGGCAGCAGCAGCTGGGGACCAAGGGCGCGGAGCACCTCCATCAGGCCCAGCACCGTGCCCAGCAGACCCAACATCGGCGCCACCAGCACCGCGGCCTGAAGGAACGGCTCCCCCTGGGCCATGGCGTCGCCACAGCGCCGCAGCAGCAGCTGGCGCTGTTGGGGAGAGGAGGCCGCGCGCAGCTGCTCGAGGCTGAACCGGCGCCGT
The DNA here is from genome assembly GCA_010029175.1 of Synechococcaceae bacterium WB8_1B_136. Taxonomy (GTDB): domain Bacteria; phylum Cyanobacteriota; class Cyanobacteriia; order PCC-6307; family Cyanobiaceae; genus Vulcanococcus. The sequence goes on from RGNC01000013.1 coordinate 16,961, forward strand.
TGATCGGGGCGGCGCCACCAGCGCCACCAGAACAGCGCCCGGTCGATGCCAATGGTGACCACCACGATGGACACCAGCAGCAGGGGCAGGGCGACAGGGCCACAGGCCTTGAGGAGCGACATGGCTGGAGCCACTGCAATGGCCTGCAGACCTTATGCAAACAGCGGGCAAAGTCCGGTGTTGCTCTTGCTTGACATCAGCTCATGCCGTAACCGGCTGAGGCGACACCGGCTGGGGCGAAGGGGAGTCGAGGATGAAGGCATAAAGCTGCTGGCGGCCGGCGATGGGGCGCAGCGCAGCGGAGAGCTGAAGCCATTGATCCCAGGCCGTCGTCCGGGAGTCGGCCAGCAGGGCTGCGAGGGTGGGCACCACCGCGTCGATCTCGGAGTCGAGCTGGCGAGTGATCGCCGATTGGAGCACCTGCAGGTCGTTGAGATCCCCCAGGGTTTCCTGCATCGCCTTGAAACGCGACACCCAGCGGTCGAGCGCCGTGTCGTCGGGCTCCAGTCCGCGGAGGTTGGCCAGGCCGTAGCGGGCCGCCTTCAGGCGCCGGCGCAGCTGGTGCACAGCCTCCAGACCGCTGGTCCCGTGGGGATCGTCCACGCGCCAACCGGGATGGGGCAACAGATCAGCCAGCACCGCCAGCTTCCACTGGGGCAGCCAGCCCAGAACCGGCTCGTCCCCGAGCGGCGTGAAGCCGGGTTGTTTGAGCCAGCCCTGCAGGTCCGCCAGCAGCCGCAGGTAGCGGCGGCTCTGCAGGATCTCCACCAGTTCCTCAAAGGCCAGCTTGCGCTCGCGCCGCAGCTGTTTGAACATCTTTTTCAAGGCCAGCAATTCCTGCTCCGGCAGGAGGGGCAGCAGGTCCTGATCCAGGCGCAGCCGCAGCACATCGAGGTCCCGTGCCATGCCGAGCCGCCGGGCGATTTTTGCGATCCGGCCATCGTCTGCGCTGGGCGGCAACACCAGGGCAGGGGCGAATTGCTTCAGCGTGCTGCGCAACCGGCGAAAGCGAACCCGCAGCTGATGCAGGGGTTCAGGATCGCGATCCGCCAGCACATCCGCCTGGAGGTCCACCACGTGGCGCAGATGCTGCTGTATGCAGGCCGCGGCGAAGGCACCACTGCTGCTGGCGGATGACATGGCGGCGGCAGAGCGATCGGCCACCCTTCACTCTGCCATCTCTCCCGTGACGATCCGGCCTGCTCAAGCGTTCAGAACAGCGTGATGCTGGGCTGACCAGTTATCGCTGCTGGCCCGACACCACGGGTGATGCCACGCCGGGGCCGGGATGAACCTGGGCCGCCAACAACTGCACGGCCGCCAGGCAAAGACCCTGAATCGCCAGACAGGGCAACACGGCCGAACACCAGGCGCGGAATGGCACGGGCTGAACCCATCGGTGTGCTGCAGCTTGCAATCTCCAGCCGCCCCATCGCTGTCGGCCACAACACCGAAGCCCTGTGGCTGCGGTCACGGCGACGCCATCAGCTGCTTTCGCTACGGTCGAGTGACGATGCCGGAAAGGGCGGCCATGCACAGTGTGCCCATGCTGCGGCCCACCCCTGGATCGCTGGATTCCCGCAAACTTGAGGAGCGACCGGGACAACTGCCCACCAGCCTTTATCTGGCTGGTGGACGGGCGGAAACCAGGCTTTCGGTAGTGGTTCTCCACCCCGATGGGGTGCAGGTGCACAGCTACTGCCGCCCGGGTGAATTGCATCAGTTGCGGGCCATGGGCCAGCCCCTCTGGGTGCGCATCTCCGGGATGGCGCAACCCCATCTGATCTGCGACATCCTCAGCCAGCTCGGTGTTCCCCAGGTGTTCCATCCCTTGCTGCTGGACACGCCCCAGGCCACCCGGGTGGATTCCATGGGGGAGGTGATCGCCGTGGTGCTGCACCGGCTGCGGTTTGCCCACGATCCCCTGGATCTGATCAGCGACCAGGTGGGCATGCTGCTGATGCCCGACCTGCTGGTGTCGATTGAGGAAGCGCCTACCAATGCGCCCTTCCAGTCGCTCACGGAATGGCTGGCCTGCAAAAGCCCTGCAGCCAATGGCGATGATCTCGACGATCTGCTCCACTACATGGTGGACAACCTGCTCGATGGCATCTTCCCGATGCTGGAGCAGATGGCCAACCGCCTCGATGATCTCGAGGAGGCCGCCCTGCGCGACCCCCAGCCCCGGGTGCTGAGTCGCACCTACCAGCTGCGCACCAATCTGCGCCGCATTCGCCAGCAGCTCTGGCCGCTGCGCCACCAGATCCTGCTGTTCCTGCGGCAGAACCAACCGGTGATGGGCCCCGATGGCCTGTGCGGCTTTCAGGAGATGGCCCAGAACGTGGAGCAGATCTTCGAGAGTTGCGAAATCCTGCGCCACCAGTGCGATGCCGTCACGGAGGCCCACATGGCCAGCACCGGCAACCGCATGAATCAGATCATGAAAACGCTCACGATCGTCTCCACGATCTTTGCGCCCCTCACCTTCATTGCCGGCATCTATGGCATGAATTTCGACAACATGCCCGAGCTGCACTGGCGCTATGGCTACATCGCCTGCTTGGTGCTGATGGGGGCGATCGCCACCGTGCAAACCACCATGCTCTGGCGGCGGGGCTGGTTCGAAGACTGGGCCAGCCCGCGGCGTTAGGCCGCCGGGGCTTCCCCCTGCAGCCGCCGCAGGCGGTGCTCCAGGGAAGCCAGCAGCTCCACCGCAAACATCGGGGTTTCCTGCACAGCGAACAGAAACTCTTCGCGGTTCATCTCAAGAACCTCACTCTCCACCTTGGCCGTTGCCGTGGCGTGGCGGCTGTGATCCGGGGTCACCAGGGCCCCGACACCAAACACCTGGCCGGGCAGGAACGATTCACGGCCACCACCCTCCCAGGTGAGCTCGATCTCACCAGACAGCACGCAGTAGATGCGATCGCCGGGGTCGCCGGCATGAAACAGCACCTCCAGGGGGTGCACAGGGCGCACCGCAATGCTGCCGGTGAGAGCCTGGATGGTGTGCAACGCCGAGATGTCCATGGGATCTGATTGGGTTGCCCTCATGGTGCACAGATTCGATAAAGGGACGGTGAAGAACAGCCGCCAGAGTCACAACAAGGTGCACAGGGCCCGGCGGGGCAGCCCACCGCGGCGGCCCTGGTGCCGGCGCCTTCAGCAGGCCGCAGCAGCCGCTGCTGCGCTGGCGGCGTTGGGCCAGGGGGCCCCGGCGGTGGCGCTGCCCTGTGCCCGATCCCTCACCTGGAGCAAGCTGTGGGAGCAGCAGCTGCCGAGCCGTGATCCGGCAGGCCACACCATCGGCGGCTTCTCCGCCATCCGCTTTGATGCGGCCAGCCGGCAGCTCTGGCTGCTGAGTGATCTGCCGGAGGCGCCGATCAGCCGCTGGAGCGCGCCAACGGCGGCTGCCCCACCCCGGTTGGTCGTGAGCCTGCAAACCACGGGAGGCCCGGGCCCCCTGGATGGGGAGGGTTTGGTGCTCGCCGGCGATCAGCTCTGGATCGCCAGCGAAGGGCGACGCAGTGCCGAGAGGCCCGCCTTGCTGCTGCGCCTGAGCCGCAGCGATGCAAGGGTGTTGCAAGCCGTTGCGCTGCCCGAAGACTGGCAGCCGGTGGATGGCCGTGGACTGGGCAGCAACGCCGGACCGGAATCCCTCACAGCCCTCCATGCCAGCGATCAGCCCCTGGAGCTGCTGATGGCCGCCGAACGACCGCTGCTGCAGGATCCCCCCCAGCAGGTGCGTCTGCTGCGCTGGAGCTGGCCCAGGGGCATCGATCCCCGCCGGGCCGCGCCGATCGCCAGGCCCCAGGGAGCCCTGGCCTTGCCGGACGCGACGCCCTGGGGGGTCACGGATCTGGTGGCGCTGCCCGCAACCGCGGGCCAACCAACGCTGCTGCTGGCCTTGCTGCGCCGCTACGAGCCACCCAACAGCTGGCAGAACCGCCTGCTGCTCTACGCCCTGCCGCTGCCCGGCCAGGTGGCCCCACCGCTGCGGCAATGGGATCTGCAGCAGCTGGGGCTCACCCCGGAAAACTGGGAGGGGCTGGCGTTGGGGCCGGTGCTGCGGGATGGCCAGATCAGCTTGCTGCTGGTGAGCGATGACAACCTCAACCCCCTTCAGACCAGTCGCCTGGCGATGCTGGCCGCATCGGCCACTCCCCCCTGCCGCACCGCGCCATGAATCG
>RGNC01000121.1 GCA_010029175.1 Synechococcaceae bacterium WB8_1B_136
GGGCCGCACCCCCACGGTGACGGAACTGGCGGAGGCGGTGGAGCTGCCGGAGGAGGAGGTGAAGGACCTGCTCTGCCGGGCCCGCCAGCCGGTGAGCCTCGACGCCAAGGTGGGCGACAGCGACGACACCGATCTGATCGACCTGCTGGCCTCGGAAGGATCCCAACCCGACGACCTGGTGGATGGCGAGTGCCTGCGCGGCGACATGCGCGCCCTTTTAGAGCGACTCCCTGATCTGCAGGGCCGCGTGCTGAAGATGCGCTACGGCATCGGCGTGGAGGAACCGATGAGCCTCAGCTCGATCGCCCGCGAACTGGAGATGAGCCGCGATCGGGCCCGCAGCCTCGAGCGTCGTGCCCTGGAGGAAGTGCGCCGCCTCTCGGCGGACATGAACGGCTACCTGGTGGCTTGAGCTTCAGATTGAGCTTCGGCTTCAGCCTCAGAAGAACTGGTCGAAGTTGTCGAAATCCACGGCCTTGAAGTTGCCGCTCTGCACCTGCTCCATCAGCCGCTCCAGCTGCACCCACAGGGCGCCGGCCGTGGCCAGCGACAGCAGCAGCGCCACCAGCAGTGCCGCACCGGAGGCGAAGCCGAACACCTGCAGGCTGCCGCCGATGAACAGGGTGATGCCCAGCACGATGCCGGTGTAGGCCAGGTTGGTCTCAAAGCAGCCCAGGGGCAGCAGCGCCAGCCGGTCTTGCTTCCAGCCGTTCAGCTTGTCCTGCACCAGCTGGGCGAAGGTGAGCCCGCACACCACGCCCATGGCCAGGCCGATGCCCGCCAGCACGTAGGGCGGCTGCAGAAACGGGGCGAACTCCAGCAGGATCTCCTGGGCATCGAGATCGCCGTAGTCCCCGCTGGCGAGATCCTGGGCGGCTTCACTCAGGTTGATCGGGGCCAGGGCCATCGGCTGGGGGCAGGTGGCGCCGACCCTAAGCCGCCAGTGGGTTCAGCCGGGCCATCAGCCGGCCGCCGAGCCGCCCCGCCAGCCGCTGCGGCGAGAAGGTGCGGCCCAGCAGGGCCATCAGGCCCCGCAGGTCGTCGGTGTTGAGGCGGTCGTCGCGCACCAGGGTGAGCAGCAGGCGCTGGCGCAGGCTGCTGCCCTGGCTGCCCAGCAGCAACCTCAGGCCCGCCCCGGCCACCGGCAGCAGGTCGGCGCCGGCGCCGCTCTCCTCGTTGTCCACCACCTCCAGCAGGTTCTCCAGCCGCTGCAATTGCAGGCGGCCCTCGCCGTCGAAGATCACCTCCAGCAGCTTCTCGCGCATCTCGGCGGTGTCGCCGGCCAGCAGCCGCCGCGCCACGTAGGGATAGGCCACCCGGATGATGCGGAAGCTGGGGTCGAGGCGCATCGCCAGGCCCTCCTGGCTCACCACCGCCCGGATGATCAGGGCGAAGCGGGCCGGCACCCGGAAGGGATAGGCATACATCAGCTCCGAGAAGCGATCGGTGATCGCCTTGAAGTTGAAGGAGCCCACGTTGTCGCCCAGGGCTCCGCCCAGCACCTCCTCCAGGGCCGGCACGATCGGCGCCAGGTCGGTGCTGGGGTTGAGGAAGCCCAGGTCCACGAAGTCCTGGGCGAGGCCGGCGAAGTCGCGGTTGATCAGGTGCACCACCGCGCCGGTGAGGGTGAGGCGATCGCTGTCGCTGATCGAATCCATCATCCCGAAATCCACATAGGCCACATGGCCCAGGGGGCCGGTGCGGCCCGGCAGGGCGAACAGGTTGCCGGGATGGGGATCGGCGTGGAAGTAGCCGAACTCCAGCAGCTGCTGCAGCCCGGCGATCACTCCGGTGCGGATCAGGGCCGCCGGATCGAGGCGCTGGGCCTCCAGCTCCTGGCGCTCCTGCAACTTGGTGCCATTGATCCAGCTGGTGGTGAGCACCCGCTGGCCCGAGAGGGAGCGATCCACCCGTGGCACCACCACCGCCGGATTGTTGGCGAACAGGCGGGCGAAGCGCTCGGCATTGTCGGCCTCCAGGCGGTAGTCGATCTCCTCGAACAGGCTGCGGCCGAATTCATCGATGATCTCCCCCAGGCCGAAGCCCAGGTTGAGGGGCAGCAGCGGCGCCGCCAGCACCCCCAACAGCCGGATCAACACCAGATCGCGGCGCAGCTGATAGGGCAGGTTGGGACGCTGCACCTTCACCGCCACCCAGGGGCCGCCCACGGGGCGTGCCTTGTACACCTGGCCCAGGCTGGCGGCGGCCACCGGGTAGTCGGGGAACTCCTCGAACAGCTGCTCCACCGGCGATCCCAGCTCCTGCTCGATCGTCTGCAGGGCGATGGCGTGGGGAAAGGGGGGCAGATTGTCCTGCAGCTGGGTGAGCTGGTCGAGCCAGTCGCGCCGCACCAGATCCGGCCGGGTGGAGAGGGCCTGGCCCACCTTGATGAAGCAGGGGCCCAGCCCGGTGAGGGTGGTGAGGATGCGGCGGCCCAGGCGCTGTTGCACCGCTGGATCGCTGCTGTTGCCCTGCACCACCAGCACCAGCGCCAGGCTGAGCAGCTGCCAGAGCACCACGCTCAGCCGGCCCACGAACACCCATGGGCGCAGCAGCAGCCAGCGCAGGTCGCGGCCCGGGTTGTAGCTGAACGCGGGCGTGACCAAGGCGGTGGGTGGCAGGTTCCAGATTGCAAACTCTAGAAACAACGCCTGGATGGCCATGGCTCTGCTGAATCAGCTGCGCCAGCCGCCGCCGCCGCTGCCGCTGCACCTGCCGGCCCACGGCCGCGGCGGGGGCCTGGCGCCAGCCCTGCGGGCCCTGCTGCGCCGGTCCCCCGGCAGCTGGGACCTGCCGGAGCTGCCGCAGATCGGTGGCCCCCTCGAACCCCACGGGGCCGTGGCCGAGAGCCAGGCCGCGATGGCCGCCCTGCTGGGGGCGGAGCGCTGCTGGTTTGGCGTGAACGGCGCCAGTGGCCTGCTGCAGGCGGCCCTGCTGGCCCTGGCCCAGCCGGGGCAGCGGGTGTTGCTGCCGCGCAACCTGCACCGCTCCCTGCTGCACGGCTGCCTGCTGGGGCAGCTGCGGCCGGTGCTGTTCGATCTGCCGTTCGACCCCGCCACGGGCCTCTGGCTGCCGCCCACCCCGGAGCACCTTGCCCGGGTGCTGGAGGCAGCCCTGGCGGAGGGCCCTCTGGCGGCGGTGGTGCTGGTGTCGCCCAGTTATCAGGGGCAGGTGGGGGATCTGCGGGGCCTGATCGCCGCGGCCCACCGCCGCGGGCTGCCGGTGTTGCTGGATGAGGCCCATGGCGCTCACCTCGGCCTCGATCCCCGCCTGCCGCCCAGCGGGTTGAGCTGCGGCGCCGATCTGGTGGTGCAGTCGCTGCAGAAAGCGGCCGGCGGCCTGGCCCAGAGCGCCGTGCTGCTGCAGGCCGGCGCCGGTGCAGGTGATGCGGGGATGGCTGAGCGCCTGGAGCGGGCCCTGCTCTGGCTGCAGACCTCCAGCCCCAGCGCGCTGCTGCTGGCCTCCACTGAGGCGGCCCTCGCCCATCTCCACAGCCCGGCGGGCCGGCGCGCCTTGGCCCGCAGCCTCGATCGGGCCTTGCAGCTGCGCCGGGGTCTCGAGCGCCAGGGCCTGCCGCTGCTGCATCAGCAGGATCCCCTGCGGCTCACGCTCCACACCGCTGCCCTCGGCATCTCCGGCCTGGCGGCCGATGCCTGGTTGCTGGAGCGGGGGGTGATCGCTGAACTCCCTGAACCGGGTTGCCTCAGCTTCTGCCTGGGCCTGCGCCCGCCCCGGCGCCTGCTGCCCCGGCTGTCGCGCCAGCTGCAGGCCCTGCGGGCAGCCCTGGGGGGCGAGCCCCTGGCACCCTTCAGCGCACCGCCCCTGCCGCTGCAGGCCCAGCCGGAGTTGCCGCTGGAGCTGGCCTGGCGGGCGGCCGCGGAGCTGGTGCCGCTGGAGCAGGCGGCCGGGCGGATCGCGGCGGAACCCCTGTGCCCCTATCCGCCCGGCATCCCCCTGTTGATTCCCGGTGAGCGCATTGATCGCTCCCGCGCCGAATGGCTGTGCCTGCAGCAGCGGCTGTGGCCGGGGCAGATCGCTGATACGGTGAGGGTTATGGCGCTGTGAGGAGGGCGATGCGGGCGGCAGGCGATGGCCCCTTCCAATGGGACTTCGTGACGCCGGGGCTGCCCGATGCCGTGTTCGCCGACGCGCCCGGCTTCAGCCCCACGCCGATGGAGCAGCGGGTGATGCTGCTCTCCCACCTGCGGCCCCGGCCCGATTCCCTCGTGTGGGATGTGGGTGGTGGCACCGGTGCCCTGGCCCTGGAGATCGCCCGGCTGATGCCCGCCGGCCAGGTGCACACCCTGGAGCGGGATCCCGATGCGATCGAGTTGCTGCAGCGCAACCGGCTGCGCTTCGGCATTGAGAACCTGCACATCCATGGCGGCGATGCGCCGGAGGGCCTCGATCAGCTGCCCCCCAACCCCGATCGGGTGTTGCTGGAGGTGGGCCGGCCCCTGCGCACGGTGCTGGAGCAGGTGTGGCGGGCCCTGGTGTCCGGCGGGCGCCTGGTGATCAGCACAGCAAGTCTGGAGGGGCTCGTGGATGCCACCGACACCCTCGGCCAGCTGGAGGCCCTCGACCTCCAGGTGGTGCAGGCCACGGTGCATCGGATGCAGCGCCGCGGCAGCCAGGCCCGCCTGGCTGCGGCTGAACCCCTGTTCCTGATTGCCGCCGAGCGCCCTTGATCCCATCCCCCCGCTCCCGCACCTCGCCCCAGCGGCTGCTCAGCGGCTATGCCGCGGGCGCCTTTGGCCTGCTGGTGGTGGGCCTGGGGGGCTGGTGGTTCACCGTGGCCCTGGGGGTGCTGGTGCACCTGGGGTTGCGGGAATATTTCCGGCTGGCCCAGTTCAAGGGCATCCGCCCGGCCTCGAAAACCACCCTGGTGCTGTGTCAGCTGCTGCTGATCACCACCCAGTGGGCCCACGGGGGCAGTGCGGCCGGCATGGGCTTTGCGGCCGATCTGGCGGCGGCGGTGCTGCCCCTCTCCGGGGCGGCCATCTGCGGTTGGCTGCTGCTGCAACCGCTCACCGGCAGCATCGCCGACATCGCCGCCTCGATCTTCGGGCTGTTTTATCTCGGTTTCCTGCCCAGCCACTGGATTCGCCTGCGGGATCTCACCTCCCTGGATCTGGCACCCCGGCTGGCCCAGTGGCCCGCCGGCTGGCCGCCGGTGAGCTCGGGCATGGTGCTGATGCTGATGGCCTGCCTGCTGATCGTGGCCACCGACATCGGCTCCTATGTGATCGGTCGCCGCTACGGCCGCCATCCCCTCTCCCCGATCTCTCCCGGCAAGACCGTGGAGGGGGCCCTGGGTGGGGTGAGCTGCGCGGTGCTGCTGGGGGGAGTGTTCGGTGAGCTGCTGGGCTGGAACTGGGGCAGGACTAGCTGCAAAAGGATTAAGTCCACTGAAAATATCCATGATTGCCATGATTGAAATTCCTTACATTCGAGCGGAAAGAAAATCGGCTAAGTCCGAAATCTTTCCTGTTTTCGCCAGCCTCTGAGCCGCAGCCTGCCCGGCCTTGTCTTTGCCGGACTGCGCTGCCGTCGCGCCGGGTTGGGATATCATCGCCACCATGGGCTGGACCATCGAGTGCCTCATCTCCAAGCCGGGCCGCGACCTCAACGAGGACGCCGCCGGGGCTACTGGCAATCTTGCCTGGGTGCTCGATGGCGCGCGCTCACCGGTCGCCCCGCGCTTCGGCCCGAGCGATGCGGCCTGGCTCGTCGGTGAGATCGACACGCGGCTTCAGGCGGCGGGCGCGTCCGGCGCGACGCTCGACGACGCGCTGGCTCGTCTCGCCTCCGCACTTCCCCTCGCATGGGGACCAGCCGACGACGCCGACCCCGCTGGCGGGCCGACCAATTGCCTCGCGCTGCTGCATCTCGAAGTCGACGCCGGCACGGGCGGCGCAAACATCGAAGCGGCCGTCCTCGGCGACGTCGTCGTGCTCATGGACGGCGGCGATGGTCCGGTCATCTGGACCGACGAGCGTGTGCGCCCCTTCGAGGCCCGCACGATCGCCGGCGCCGCCCGCTGCTCACGCGCACCGGATGGCACCCTTGGCCCAGAGGTCGCCGAGACGATCCGCGCCAATCGCCGCGCGATCAACACGCCGCACGGCTTCGCCGTCGTGAGCCCCGTGCGACCCTGGCTGCATCTTGCTCGACGCTTCTCCGCGCGGCTTGCGCCCGGCGCGCGCTTCGA
>RGNC01000122.1 GCA_010029175.1 Synechococcaceae bacterium WB8_1B_136
GATCGGCTCCGCTGGGGAGGGAGCCGTGGCATCCAGCTGCCCCCAGGCCAGCCCCCCCGCCAGCAGCGGCGGCATCGCCACCAGCAGGGTGAGCAGGCGGGAGCGGAACACCGGGGGGAACAAGCCATCAGGGCACATTGGCCAGAACTCTAGAAAGAGCGCTGCAGGCAGACCCGCTCCTGGCCGCGCTGCAACACCAGGGCGCCATCGAGCGCCAGGCCCTGGGGCTGCCACAGCAGGCCCCCATGCTCCACGCTCCCGAGCCGCCAGAGCCTGCGCTCCGCCTGGCACCGCACCAGCTCGGGCTGCCGGGCCTGGGCCGAGGCCCACTCCAGGGCCCGCAGCACCCGGCCGGCCAGCCGCTGCGGCTGGGCCTGGGGGTGGTGGGGGCAGGCAAGGGCCTTGGCCAGGTTGATGCCCTCGGGGGGCACGGCGTTGCAGCCGTTGAGGCCCAGGCCCACCCGCGCCCCCTGGATGCGGCCACCGCGCCAGCGGAGGCGGGGCAGCACACCCGCCAGCTTGCGGCCATGGAGCAGCAGGTCGTTGGGCCACTTGATCCAGGGCTGGAGGCCCAGCTGCTCCAGCTCCAGGGCCAGGCCCACGGCCACCGCCAGGGCCAGGGCGGCGGTGCCCTCGGGCTGCTCGGGCCAGGGCAAGGCGGCACTCAGCCACACGCCCCCTGGAGGGGAACACCAGGGCCGCCCCTGCTGGCCATGGCCATGGTTCTGGCGCCGGGCAAGCACCGCCAGGGGCGCGGTGGCACCGGCGCCGAGCAGGCGATCCAGCACCAACTCCGTGCTGGCGCACACCGGCAGGGTGTACAGCCGCCAGGACAGCGGCTCGGGCCCGCCCCTGAGCCGGCGGCGGGCGGCGGCCACGGCCCCGCTGCCGGATGGGATCACAGCTGCGCCAGCCAGCGGCCCATCCGGGCGGCACCGGCCTCCAGCTGCGCCGTGGGATGCACCAGAGCCAGGCGGACGTAGCCCTCCCCAGCGGCGCCGAAACCATTGCCAGGGGTGAGGCAGATGCCGGTGTGCTGCAGCAGCTGGGCGCAGAACGGCTCCGACTCCAGCCCGGCGGCGGTCGCCGCCGCTGGCAGCTGCAGCCACAGATAGAGCGCCATCGAGGCACGGCGCACCGGCCAGCCCAGCGCCTCCAGGGCCCGGGCCAGGCGGTCGCGCCGCTCGCGGTAGATCGGCCTGAGCTGCTCCGGCCAGTGGGGTGCCTGCTCGAGGGCGGCGATGGCACCGGCCTGCAGCGCCAGCGACATGTTGAAGTCGACCACCCCCTTGAGCTGGCGCAGGGCGGTGATCAGGGGCTCAGCGCCAATGGCGAAGGCCAGCCGGTAGCCCCCCAGGCACCAGCCCTTGGAGAAGGAGAAGAACTCGATGCCGCAGGCCCGCCAGTGGGGCGAACGCAGCAGCGCCGGGGCCTCGCCCTCGAGGGCCAGATCCACGTAGGGGTTGTCGTGGGCGAACACCACGCCATGGCGCACGGCCCGCTCCGCCGCCTCATCCACCCAGGCCTGCTGGCCGGTGGTGGCGGTGGGGTTGTGGGGGAAGCCCAGCACCATCAGCCGCAGGGCATCCCACTGGCTGCTGCTGAGCTGATCGAAATCAGGGGCGAAGCCGTTCGCGGCGGAGAGCCGCAGAAACTGGGGCCGGGCCGAGGCCAGGTGCAGGCCCCCCAGGTGGGAGGGGTAGTAGGGATCGCAGAGCAGGGCGGGGTCGCCAGGGTTCAGCACCGCCAGGGGCAGGTGGGCTGTGCCCTCCTGGGAACCCACCAGCAGCAGCACCTCCCGCTCCGGATCCACGGCCACGCCGAAGCGGCGCTGGGCCCAGGCGGCGGCGGCCTCGCGGAAGGGCCCGGTGGCGCCGTGGAGGCAGTAGGCGGCGCTGGCGGGGGCGCCCAGCTGGGCCTGGATCGCCGCGATCGCCTGCTCGGGCGGCTGCAGATCCGTGGAGCCCAGGGAGAGATCGAGCAGCGACGGCAGCCCCCGGGCGGTGGCGGCTGCGCTGTAGGCCTGCTTGCGCTGATCGTTGCGGGCGAAGACGCCACTGCCCAGGTGGCTCAGCCGCTCTGACAGCCGCCCCGCAAAGGGCTCAGAGCTGGGCATCCAGGAAGGCCTGCAGCTGGGGCTTGGCCATGGCGCCCTCGTGGCGGGCCACTTCCTGGCCGTTCTTGAACAGGATCAAGGTGGGCAGGCCCTGGATCTGCAGCTGGTCGCGGCTGGTGGGGTTGGGATCGGCCTCGAGCTTGCCCACCGCCAGACGGCCTTCATAGGCGCTGGCGGCCCAGTCCATCAGGGGGGCCATCAGCCGGCAGGGACCACACCAGGGGGCCCACACATCCACCAGCACCGGGGTGCCGGCCTCAAGCACCTCGGCTTGGAAGTTGGCGTCGGTGAGGTGGAGAACGGACACGGTGCTGGCTGCAGCTCTGCTGACCTCGATCCTATGGGCGCCCGGGGATCAGAGCTTGTCGATCGAGCGCTTGAGCTCCTCGAGATCCGCATCCACCTCAGCCACCTGCACGGGCTCCAGCTGGGGCCGGGGCTGCTCCGGCGCCGGCAGGGCAGCGGCTGGGGCGGTGCCGGCCAGCTTGCCCTTGAGGGCGGCGAGTTCGGCGTCCACCTCGGGGGCACCCTCCAGGGCGGCGAACTGGCTGTCGAGGTCGGCACCGGCCAACTCGGCGGCGGCCTGGCTGCGGGCCTCGAGCACCTGCACCTTCTCCTCCATCTGCTCGAAGGCGGCCATGGCGCTGTTGGTGCCCAGGCCGCTCACGGCGCTCTGCAGCTGCTCCTGGGCCTGGGCCGCCTGGGCGCGGGCCTTGAGCATGTCTTTTTTGGTCTTGGCCTCGGCGATCTTGCTCTCGAGGGTCACCAGGCTCTTCTTGAGCTGATCCACCTGGCTGGCCTGGCTCTGCAGCTGGGTGTTCAGGGCCGTGGCGGTGTCCTGGCAGGTCTTGCGGCGGCCGAGGGCCTCCCGGGCCAGGTCCTCCTCGCCCTTCTTGAGCGCCAGCTCAGCCCGCTCGTACCAGGTTTTGGCCTGGGCTTCCGCCTGCTCGGCCTGGTTCTGAATGCGCTTCTGGCTGGCAATGGCCGTGGCCACGGCCTGGCGCAACTTGGTCAGGTCGGCCTGCATGTCGGCCACCGACTGATCCAGGATCTTGGCGGGATCCTCCACCTTGGTCAGCACCGCGTTGGCGTTGGCACGAACCAGGCGGCTGAGCCGATCGAAAAAGCCCATGGATCAGAGAAGGGGCAAGCCACGAGGCTAACCAGGGTGCGCCGCAGTGGACCGCAGGCGAACGGCGGGATTGCCGCACCCTCGATAGGGTGATCCGATGGCCAAAGCCCCCCGCAACCAGACCCGGCGCCAGGGATCTGTGAGCCTGCTGGTGCCACCGCCACGGCCGCCGATCGGTCCCATTGGCGCCTGCCTGGAGCAGCTGCTGGGTGAGTGGAACCGCGAGGGTGCTCTGGCGGCGCTGTGGCAGGCCTGGCCCCGGATCGCCGGCCCGCAACTGGCGCCCCACTGCCAGCCCCTGCAGCTGCGGGGCGGACGGCTGCTTGTGGGGGCCAGCCATCCGCAATGGCTGCAGGCCCTGCGCTTCAACAGGCATCAGCTGCTGGGAGCCCTGCGGGGGGCTGGCTTCAACGTGGTTGATCTGCAGTTTCAGCAGCATTGGCCCAAGCCCCAGCCAGCCAGCGGCAGTGCAGTGGAAGCCCAGGTGTGGGCCGAGCACCCAAGCCGCGTGGATGTCCACGGCATGGCCACCTGCCCCACCTGCTCACGGCCAGCGCCGGCGGGGGAGCTGCTGCGGTGGCGGCATTGCAGCTTCTGTGAGCGCCGCCTGATGGACAGCGGCCTTGCCATCGGCACCCCCAGCTCCCCCGAGCAGGGGGCGCATCCACCGGTGTAGTGCTCAGCCTCAGTAGCGCTCCGGCCTGGGCCGCTGCCAATCCGGGCCGGACACCCCAGCCCGCCGCAGGCCATCGGCCTGGCGTTCCAGGGCCAACCGCGACACCCGCCACAGCTGGTAGAGCCCCTGCTGCGACAGCTGCTGATGGGGCAGACGGCGCCAGTGGGGCAGCTGGGCCGTGCGCTGGTCGATCACCAGCAGCAGCGTGGCCCCGGGCCGTGCCGGCGAGGGCCGCAGGCCGCGGCGCTGCTCGCGGGCCAGGCGATCGCTGAGATTCAGCGGGCCATTGGGCTGGATGCCCTCAAACAGCACCACCTGGCAGGTGTAGTAGAGCAGCGAGGGCTTGAGGATGCCCACCATGGCCAGGGGTTCCGCCGACCGGCGTAGCTGCACCACCGCAGCCGCCATCTGCCGCACCGGAAGTTGCCGCACCCGATCTCCCAGCTGCACCAGCGGCAGATGGGCCGCCAGTACGTAGAGCACCAGCGGCAGTTGCAGGCCAGGCAGCCACAGCCCCCGCCAGACGGGCCGCAGCAGCACCAGGCCCAGCACCAGGCTCAAGCCCACACACCAGGCGCCGCGGATCACCAGGCCACTGGCCAGCAGCTCCGCCGGCAAGGTGGGCAGCTCCGGATCCTGGATCAGCGGGATCCAGCGGGGCGACAGGGCCATCGCCAGGCTGAGCAGGGCCACCAGGGCCAGGGTGCTGGCCTGCAGCCAGCGGCCGCTGGAGCGGGTGCCCGCAGCCGCCGCCACAGCCAGATCCTGGGCCGCCAGGGCAATCAACAGCCCCGCAGCGGGGGTAGCCGGAATCCAGTAGCTGGGCAGCTTGGTGGCGGCCGCCGTGAAGAACAGCAGCACCGCCAGCAGCCAGCAGGCGGCAAACAGCCGCAACGACTGCTCCGGCGCCAGGCTGGCCCGCGGCCTGCGCAGCGCCCCGATCAGCCCCTGCAGCAGCAGCGGCGTGAACGGAACGCTCGCCACCACCAGCACCGGCCCGAAGAACCACCAGGGCTGCAGGTGGTGGTTCACCACGCCGGTGAACCGCTGCAGGTTGTGGTAGCCGAAGAAGCTGTCCCAGAAGGGCTTTCCCTCCACCAGCAGCTCCGCGGCATACCAGGGCAGCGCCACCAGCGCCGTGATCGCCAGCCCCGGCCAGGGCCGCAGGCGCTCCACCAGGCCCTGCAGATCACCCTGGCGCCAGGCAAACAGGCCGAAGCAGAGCGCCACCAGCAGCAGGGCCACCGGCCCCTTGGCCAACACCGCCAACCCCAGCAGCAGCCAGGGCCAGATCCAACTGGCGCCGCGGCCACTGCCGGCGTAGCGCCACCAGAACAGCAGCAGGGCCAACGCCAACATGGCGCTGAACAGGGCATCGCTCACGGCGATGCGGCTCCAGAGCAGCACCAGGGGCGAGAGGGCAAAGGCCAGGGCCGCGCTGAAGGCGGTGAGCGCCCCCTGGCGCCCGGAGGGCTGGCCCTGGGGCCAGCGCAGCAGGGTGATCGCCAACGCCAGCATCACCGTGAGGCTGCTCAAGGCCGAGGGCAGCCGCGCCGCCCAGGTGCCAAGCGGATTCCACTGCTCCTGGCCGGGGATCAGATAGCCGAGCCCCATCAGCCAATACACCAGCGGCGGCTTGTCGTAGCGGGGCAGACCATTCACCCGGGGGGTGAGCCAGTCGCCGGTTTCCGCCATGGCCCGGGCCGATGCGGCGAACAGGGGCGGTGTTTCATCCACCAGGCCGGTGCTGCCCAGCTGCCACAGGAACAGCGCCAGGCCGCAAACCAGAACCGCCAACACCACCACCAGGCCCCAGCGGCCCCTGGCCCCCTGGGGCGGATGTTGCTGCTCTGCCACCACCGCCCAATCTGCTGGGGTCGACCCTATCTCCCAGCGCCGTCGAGCCCCGCCAACCGTTGGTTCAAGACGGCCAGGCGCGGCAAGCTGGGATTCCGATGCAGACATCCTTGTGGCGATGCCCTGCGATCTGCCGGTGCGTCGTCCCGACGAGATGGCAATCAGCTATTGCGGAGGTGCTGGATCGGTGAGGATTGGTCGGGGATTCAGGCGGGGCATCCTGCAACTGGGGAGGACTGATCACGAGGCATCAACTCCCAACAATCTGAGATCCAATCCAGCACCGAGGAACTGGCGAAAGTCCTGATCCAGCGTCACCAACTGGGTGGATGTGCGAATCGCAAAGGCCGCCAAATAGGCATCCATCCATCGCTTGGGTGCCGCTTCTTTCATCCCAGCCATCGACCAC
>RGNC01000123.1 GCA_010029175.1 Synechococcaceae bacterium WB8_1B_136
AGCGGCTGCGCAGCCGCTGCTCCAGCCGGCGAAACAGCTGCGGCGTGTCCCACAGCCCATGCAGCAGAACCAGCGGAGGTGCCATGGGGTCTGGAGAGGTCGGGTCAGGGCCAGTGGCGTTGGCGTCGCACCGCCACGCTGCCGGTGAAGCCCGGCACCGGAGCCTGGCATTTGCGCAGTTCCAGCCGCATCGGCACCGGTCCGTAGAGATCCTCCAGCAGCTGAAGGATCCGCTCGCTCCAGTGCTCCAGCGTGAGGCAGCGCAGCGTGCGGGCCTGCCGCTGCAGGGCCGTGATCGCCTGGCAGTAGTCGAGCGTGGCGCTCAGGTCGTCGCTGGCGGCCGCAGCCGAGAGATCCCAGCCCAGCTCGAGATCGAGGTCGAACCACTGCCCCAGCTGCCGCTCGTGCTCCAGCACACCCACATGGGCCCAGAGCCGCAGGTTGCGCACCAGGATGCAATCGCGAGGCAAGGCGCTCACAGTGGCAGGTCGCGGTGGCTGAAGCGCCGCTCACCGGAGGCGTAGTCGGCGGCGATGTGGCCCTCGCCGCGCAGCAGGTAGCGGTAGGTGATCAGACCCTCCAGCCCCACCGGCCCCCGGGGCGGCAGGGTCTGGGTGCTGATGCCCACCTCGGCACCGAATCCGTAGCGGAAGCCATCGGCGAAGCGGGTGGAGCAGTTGCGGTACACGCCAGCACTGTCCACGCCGCGCAGGAAGCGCTCGGCCGTGGCATCGCTGCTGGTGCAGATGGCATCGGTGTGGCGGGAGCCGTGGCGGGCGATGTGGGCCAGGGCCTCCTCCAGGCTCTCCACCACCCGCACCGCCAGGATCAGGTCGGAGTATTCAGTGTTCCAGTCGTCGTCGCCGGCGGCATGGCTCACGCCGAGTGCCTGGGCAGCGGCATCGCCGCGCAACTCCACCCCTGCGGCCGCGAAGGCGGGCAGGGCCAGCGCCAGAAACTCGGCAGCCACCGCACGGTGAAGCAGCAGGGTCTCGATGGCGTTGCAGGCGGCCGGGTACTGGGTCTTGCTGTCGAGCGCCACCCGCAGGGCCTGCTGCAGATCCACCTCCGCATCCACATAGAGATGGCAGATGCCATCGGCATGGCCCAGCACGGGGATGCGGGTGTTGTCCTGAATGAAGCGCACCAGCGCGTTGGAGCCCCGGGGAATGATCAGATCCACTAGGCCGTCGAGCTTCAGCAGCGCCAGGCTCTCCTCCCGGGAGGTGAGCAGGGTGAGGGCCTCAGCGGAAACGGCCGAGCCCGCCAGGCCCTGCAGCAGGGCCTCGAGGATGGCGGCGCAGCTGCGGGCCGCTTCACGCCCCCCCTTGAGGATGGCGCCATTGCCGGAGCGGATCGCCAGGGAGGCGATCTGCATCACCGCATCGGGGCGGGCCTCAAAGATCACCCCCACCACGCCGAGGGGCACGCTGAGGCGCTCCAGCACCAGGCCGTCGTCGAGCTCCCGGTGCAGCTGGCGCACGCCCAGCGGATCCGGCAGGGCGGCCACCTGCCGCACGCCGGCCACGGCGGCGGCCAGTTTGCCGGCATCGAGTTTGAGCCGTGCCTGCAGGGCCGGCGCCAGGCCATCGGCCGCTGCGGCCTGCAGGTCGGCGGCATTGGCCGCCAGGATCGCCGGCGATGCGGCGTCCAGGGCATCGGCCATGGCCAGCACGGCCTGGCGCCGCTCCTGATCACTGCACTGGCCGAGGGCCATGGCAGCCCGGCGAACGGCGGCGGCGCGCTGCAGTAGTTCGGGAGTGGGATCGGGAACGCTCACGGACAGGCGGCGCGGACAGGGGGCATGGCCCGCATCATCCCAGCCGGTCCAGCGCCAGTTTGGCGGCCCCGAGGCGCCCGGCGCCATTGCCCAGGGCGCAGCGGTGAATCCGCAGGCCAGCGCGGCTCTCGGCCTGCACCCGCTGCTCCACCTCCTCCCAGACGGCCGGGAGGAAGTGATGGCTGGCGGCGCTCAGGCCGCCGCCGATCAACACCAGTTCCGGTGTGAGCACGTACACCAGCGAACTGAGCCCGATGCCCAGCCAGCGGCCATAGCGCCGCCAGGCCTCCAGGGCCCGGGGATCCCCCTGGTCGGCCAGCTGGCACAGCCGCTCCGGAGCTTCGGGCGACAGCCGCCCCAGGCCGCTGATGCTGCAGAACTGCTCGAGGGAGCCGCGGTTGCCGCTGTTGCAGGGCGGCCCCTCCGGATCCACGCAGATCAGGCCGGGCTCGGCGGCGGCGCCACCATGGCCGGTGAACAGCTTCCCGTCCAGCAGCACGCCACCGCCCACGCCGGTGCCGAGGGTGAGCAGCAGCACGTCGCGATGACCGCGGGCCGCCCCCAGCCAGGCCTCCCCCACCAGGGCAGCGTTGCCATCGTTGGCCAGGGTCACCCGCCGCTGCAGCTGCGGTTCCAGCCACTCGGCCAGGGGAATCCGCTCCCAGCCCGGCAGGTTGATGCACACCCGGGCCAGCCGGCCAGCGGCATCCATCGGCCCTGGCAGGCCGATGCCCACCAGGGGCGCCAGGCGATCCGGATCCAGCTGGGCGATGCCCTCCACCAGCGCCGTGCACACCGCACCCGGCATCGGGGGTTGGGGCGTGTCCAGCTGCAACGCCGCCACCAGCTCACCCTCGACCGTGAAGCGGCCGAGCTTGATGGCCGTTCCGCCCAGGTCAACGCCGATCAGCTGCGTCATGGGATCGACCCTAGAAGCGGAAGAACAACTGCAGCAGCCCCTGCCAGCGGCCCTCGGTGTCCACGGAGGTCTGCAGCCCGAGGCGATCGCTGGCCTGGTAGCGCAGCGTCACCTGGGGGGGGATGTCGCTGCGGTTGGGGGCCGCCAGCACCGACATGTTGAAGCGCTCGCTCAGATCCAGGCCGATCTCCGAACCCAGCACCAGCTGGGCGGGCAGGCGGCGGGAGCGGTTCTCCACCGCCACCGTCTCGGCCGGGGCGAAGTAGGTGGGATAGAGGGCAAAGCTGAGGCGCTGGCCAAAGGCCTCGCTCAATCCCCCCACCACCGGCGAGAGCAGGCTCTGGCCCAGCACCGTGGCCAGGGCGGTGGTGGCGTTGCCACCCACCAGCCCCACCAGGGAGTTGCCGCCGATCAGCGCGATCAACCGCTCCTCCGGCAGCGGCGGATTGCTGGTGAGGCGGATGTTGTCCGCCAGGCGATCGGCCGGGCCGGTCACGGTGATGTTCACCTTCACCAGCCGCAGCTGGTCGAGGGCACTGGTGGTGTTGTTGAGGTTCCAGTCGTAGATGCTGGAGCGATCGGCGCTGCCCAGCTGCATCGAGTCCGACACCTTGGTGCGCAGGGCGATGTCGAGGTAGGGGATCAGCCCCAGGGAGGGGGTGAACACGGCCACGTTCGGCGCATCGGGATCCAGGCTGAAGGTGGTGGTGAACAGCCCCAGGCGGCCGTTGAGCAGCCGCACAACCCCGCTGGCGCGGATCGAGGGATCGAGCTGCCCATTGAGGGTGAGCACCCCGCCGGTGTTGAAGTTGAGCACGTTGGGCACGGTGACCCGCAGGTCGGGGCCCAGCCGCAGCCGCAGGCCCCGCAGGGCGATCATCGGCAGGTTGGGCACCGCCTGGCGAATGTCGCGGCTGGCGGTGCCCTCCAGCTCGGCCCCCATCACCACCAGCGGCTTGCTGAAGTCCCACTTGCTCTCCACCAGCTGCCGCACCGTGACCGGCCGGGTGGGCTCGGCCTCGGTGGCCAGCTGACCGGGCTGCACGTTGAGACTGCCGTGGCTGAGCTGCAGCTCCCCGCCGAGGGAGGGCCGCAGCAGGGCGCCGCTCACCAGCAGCTCGCCATCGGCCTGGGCCCGCAACCGCGGCAGGCTGAAGGGAGCCTGGCGGAAGCGCAGTTTCAACAGCCGCGGCAGCTCCGCCTGCGGTGTCACCAGCGCCAGCTGCCCCGATCCGCTCACGCTGCCCCGGGCTCCCACCCTCGCGGAGAACTGCTGCAGCTCCAGCTCCTGGAAGTCGAACAGCACCGTGCCCTGCAGCTGGCGCATGGTCTGGCCTGCCACCTGCAGCACCCCATCGCTGAAGCGCAGGAAGCCGTTGGCGGTGGGATCGCTGAGGCTGCCGCGCACCAGCAGCTGCAGGTCGGCCTCGCCCTGCTGCCACTGCACCCCCTTGCCCCCCAGCACCGAGAGGAAGCGCAGGCCATCGCCGCGGCTCGCCACCCGCAGCTCCAGGCCGCTCTGCCGCAGCCCCAGGGGCACGCGGCCCCGCAGATCGAGGCCATCCGTGGCACCGCCTCCCCGCAGCGACCAATCCAGGGCGATAGCCTCTGGCCCCAGCCGCACCAGGCCCCGCTCCAGCACCAGGGGCTCGTCCCGCAGGCTGGCCTGCTGCAGGGCCAGCACAGCATCGAGCTCGGGCCGCTGGCCGCCCAGGCGGTAGCGCCCCCGGGCGGCGAGGTCGCCGCGCAGGCCATCGGGCACCGGCGTGAGCAGGGCCAGCAGGCTGAGGGGCAGACCTTCAAGGCTGAACGTGCCGGCGCCGTCGCGCAGTGGGCCCTGGAGCCGCACGGTCACCGGGTTGGTGCTGAGGGCCAGATCGCGGTCCCCGCGGGGCAGCCACAGATGGCCGCGGGCCGCCAGGTCGACATACAGCCGAGCCGTGCTGGGGCCCAGCAGGGTGAGATCGGCATCGAGATGGCCCTCGAGGTCGTCGAGCCGGGGGCGTTGCACCTGATCCACTGCGGTGGCGACGGCCAGGCGCTCCCTGGCCCGGGCCAGGGCCACCAGCTGATCGCTGAGGCTGCCGCCCAGGGTGTCGATCGCCAGGCTGCCGAGGTCGGCGGCACGGCCCCGGGGCGGCGCAGCAGCACCGCGCCACTGGGGCCAGGCCTCCAGCAATTGGCGCAGCACCCGGGCATCGAGGCCCCGTCCCTCGAACCGCGACCAGAGGGAACCGCCCCGCTCCCCCCGCAGGCGCAGGGCGATCTGCCCCGCCGACTCCGGCTGCAGCTGGCCGGTGAGCGCGAAGCGTCGATCGCGGAAGCTGCCGGAGGCCAGCAGCCGGCGGCCGCGCACCCCCAGCAGCACAGGCCGCTCCAGCCGTACACGGCCACCCATCCACAGGGGCTGCAAATCCAGCCAGCCACGGCCGCTCAGCAGCCCCTCCACGGGCTGGAGGGTGGAGCGGGGCCCCATGGCCAGGTGCAGACCCTCCAGCGGAAAGGCCTCGGCCCGCCAGCTGTAGCGGCGCGGACTGCCCGAGAAGCTGAGGCTGCCACCGGAGCGCTGCAGGAGCACCGCCAGGGGCAGCCAGCGGCGATCCAGGCGAGCCTCCAGCGAGCCGTAGGCCGCAGGAGCCAGGGGTGAGAGCCGCAGCTGGCCGCCGCCGGCCTCCAGCCCCTGCAGCCGTCCTTGCCAGGCCTCCAGCAGAGCCACGGGTCCGGCACCCGGCCGCTCCACCAGCAGATCCAGGTTGGGCCGCAGGGCCCGCAACGGCCCCTGGATGGACCCGCGGGCATCGAGCAAACCCCGCAGGCCTGCGCCCACTAAGGGCGTCAACCGGGCCAGGGGATAGCGGCGCAGATCGAGCTGCAGCGCCAGGGCACCCGGCACCAGCCCGCGACCGCGGCGCAGGGCCAGGGGCCACTGGCCTTCGGCACGCAGTTCGGGCGCCGTGAGCTGCACGAGCCGCAGCAGCCCGTCGCTCCACTGCAGCAGGGCCTGGGTGGACCCCAGCAGGGGATTGTTGCTCTGCCGCAGCTGCAGCTGCAGCCGTGGATTGGCCAGGCTGCCCAGCACCTGCAGCTGCCCCTGGAGCTGGGGAGCGGCGCCGAGCAGGGTTCGAGCGGCGGCGGCCTGGCGCCACAGGTCCGAACGCAGCACCAGCTGCTCACTGCTGATCTGCAGATCGGGCCAGAGGCGCCCCCGGGCCTGCAGCTGCGCATTGCCGCTGCGCAGGGAGAGCTGGGGCAATGCCACCTGCAGCCTCCGGCGGCCATCAATCGCCAGCCGCGCCTGCAGGGTGATGGGCGCCAGCCCGGCCGGGGCCCGCAGGCCGCCGCGGATCACCAGATCGGGATGGCGCCAGGGGCCATCCAGCTGCGCCTGGAGGCGGTGGCCGGCGCGGGGGTCCCGGGCTGCCAGGTTCAGCGCCAGCCGACCAGCGGCGGGCCCCGGC